>JABGPX010000659.1 GCA_018644745.1 Spirochaetales bacterium | reverse complement strand
CTGTCGGAAATCAGAACACTGCGGGGCTCTCATCCGGAGAAATTGATGTCTATATAAGTTCAAGCAGAGAATGGGTAAGGAATACCCTTGGTATCCTTGCGCCAAATGCCTTTCTTTATATATGGCTCGGGGCCGATCAATCTCGTAATTTCCAACCTCTCCCTGATTTTATGATAATGATGAGGGAGTTTCCCTCGCTCGACCCGAAATCGTTTATAACCATGAGAAATCAGCGGGGTTACGGCACACAGAAAAACTGGATGTTCGTTCGCCAGGAACTCCTGTGTTATACGACGGGAGAACCTGACTTCACTGTAACATATACGGATATACCGAAAATACTCCGCGGTTATTATAAGCAAGTGGGAAATCGACTCACCGAAAATCTCGAGCGGAGCCGGTCGGAGAATATCAGGCCTGGAAACGTCTGGGTGGACATCCAGCAGGTCTTTTATCGGATGGAGGAGAATGTACCCGGCGCATATGCTCAAAAGCCGATTAGGGCAATTGAAAGAATCATAACAACCAGCAGCAACGCAGGGGATACGGTGGGGGATCTTTTCAGCCATTCGGGCACCACCCTTATCGCAGCAGAAAGAACCGGGCGCCGCTGCATAACCTGCGACTATGATCCAGTATTCACCGAGCTGACAATCCGCCGGCTCGAGCACTTCAGAAAAACCGGAAAAACCGGCTGGCAAACCCAAAATCCTTTCCCTGAGCTAGATAGATAGGCTTCTCATTATGCGGTCGCGTTCCGAATTCTGCAATTTCGATGTGTCCTATGGCCATTATTGGGTCGAATGACGCTGATATACGGCCAATTCCGTGAAAAATTTGACGGCTGGCGAATTCTGTTCTATGATAAATTAACTCAGAATTAAAAGGACACCGCTTTGAAGCTTCCAAGTAATGGATACACTCCGCGTGTAGCCGGAAGACCTACTAAAGAAGTGAGAACAGTCCCTACCCCCCCGCGGCTGCAGATCGAGCTTATACAAAAAGGACTGACATACTCTTCACAGGTGAATGCAGGCCAAACCATCGCCTTTGGAGAATCTCTTGCCACGACCGAGATCAAGGGGGGCCTGCTTGAGCTTACTTCACCGGTTTCCGGGCAAGTGATCCCGGGAGACGATACCAGATCGGTCATAACCATCGAGGTAGATTCTGATAGCCCGAGGGACCGCTTCGCTCCGCTGAAATCTCAATATGCGACATCTGATCAGGTAAGAGAAACTATCGCAAAAGGCGGGTTATGGAGCTCCTTCAAAGACCGCAATGGCGACATACCGGCGGTTGATGGATCCGAAGTACCCAAGGCTATTATCGTAAACTTCGTAGTCGCGGAGCCGTTCCGTGCTCGCGGCCGTGTGATACTTACACGCTTTTGGGACGCGATAATCGAAGGTATTCGATTTCTCCCGCGGCTGCTTTCAGATTACGGTAAGGTCGAGATAATTCTCACCGCCGTGAAAGATCCGGTGGCTCAACGGATGTATAAAGAGCTCTCAGGCTTCGCCTGGACACAGCTGCATCCCGTGCCGGTTACCTACCCGATCGAAAATCCCGGCGTTCTCGCTTCGGCACTCGCGAAAAGCACGGGTGCATATCAGCCGGATGACATTATCTGGTATGTGGACGGACAGGGAATTGCCGAGATCGGCGAACTGCTGACCCACGGGAAGCCGCCGCACCGACGGATACTCGCTCTTGGCGGGCCGGGTATCCAGCAGCCGATCCATGTCGATGCAACGATCGGCACCCCGGTAGCTATGTTAATTCCGGATTCCGGAAAATTAGAAGAGCAAATGGTGCTGAGAGGAGGGCTCCTCACAGGCCAGCCGGTAGATCCGGCCAATTCCTCAGTGAATCGCGGAGATGATGCCTTCTTCTTTCTGCCCGAAGTAACAGAACGGCAGCTGTTTACCTTCATTCGACCCGGATTTGACAGAGCCTCGATTTTTCCCGCGTTTGCAGGAAATCTCACGCGGACAAGAGACCGGCATATTAACGCGTCTCTTCGAGGTGAACTACGGCCGTGTATCTCCTGCGGAGCATGTGAAAAGGTGTGCCCGGCAAGCCTGCTGCCCCAGGTTCTTCACCGATATCTTCATCGAGACATGATTGAGGAGGCGGTGAAAATGGGACTTGATCTATGTATCGACTGCGGATTGTGTACCTATGTATGCCCTTCGAAAATTGAACTTCAGGACCAGTTTGCGGAGTCGAGGAAGCAGCTTCGCGAAGAGGGGCATGAGGAAAACGATGAGAATAATTGATAAAGCACTGGAAAAAATCCGACCGATGTTCGGTCCCGACACAAAGCTTTCAAGGCTGCTGCCTGTCTTCGAGGCCGTCGACACTATTATACGAGCGGCATATGTGAGAACCGACCGCTTTCCCTTCGGTCGTGACGCGATGGATGTAAAGCGATATATGTCGTTAGCTATCATCGCGCTTACACCGTCCTTCCTCGCTTCGTTATACTTTTTCGGATGGCGAATGATTCTCCTGCTCGCGGTGTCATACGTCGCCGGAGGAACGGTCGAAGTTCTCTTTTCGTTTATTCGAAAGGAGGAAGTTAACGAAGGATTCCTGGTAACAGGATTCATATTCCCCCTTATTCTGCCGCCGGGCCTGCCGTTATGGGTCGTTGCGGTAGGGGTCATTTTCGGAACTATCGTCGGCAAAGAGATCTTCGGCGGAACAGGAAGAAATTTGTTCAACCCCGCTCTTGTCGGCAGAATCTTTCTCGCCCTCGGTTATCCGGCTCTCATGACCTCGGCTTGGATAGAACCTGTCGCCGGAACATGGGGGCGGTTAGGTTCGCCATTCACGATTCGTGCTGTCGACGCCGTTACCTCCGCTACCCCTCTGGTCGCCGCGAAAGGAGGAGTCATAACCGCCCCTCTCGATCTGTTTCTGGGTAGCAGTCTCGGGAGCGCCGGAGAAACATCGGCGCTGGCAATTATTCTCGGCGGAGTCTTCCTTGTGGCGGTTGGAATTGCGAATTGGAAAACAGTACTCTCGATTCTTATATCATTCGCGGGATTAAACGCACTCCTGCGCGCCATTTCTCCGGACGCAGTCGCTCCCGTGTGGTTCAATCTCATGTCCGGCGGCTTGCTGTTCGGAACCTTCTTTATGGCAACCGATCCCGTGTCCGGCCCGGTTACCCGCGCGGGAAAATGGGCCTACGGAATTATTATAGGCTCTGTGACAATACTCATTAGGAGTTTTTCCGGTTTCGTCGAGGGTATGATGTTCGCGATTTTGTTCGGCAACATCTGCGCGCCTTTGATAGATGAAGTGGTCATTCGTCTCAGGATGAGGAGGTACGCGCATGAAGGCTGATATGCGGGTAATCATTTTCGCGGTAATACTGGCTGCGGTCTGTTCTCTTCTCCTAACCGGTGCCGATCAACTCCTCAAGCCTTTTCGTGAGGCCAATGAAGAAGCTGAAGAAATAAGTAACTTTCTATCGGCCCTCGGCGTGCCAGTTCCCGAAGACGCCGACTCGCAAGAGCTAATAGATATTTACGAGAAGAACGTAACCCTTCAGAAACTCGGTAACCTGGATTTCTATATCTATTCTCCCGCTTCCGGCGGAGGAGATCCCGCGGCATATGCCCTGCCCTTCGATGGTGCCGGGCTATGGGGCCCTGTTTTCGGCGTTTTGGCTCTCGAACCCGATATGATTACCATTCGCGGCATCCGATTCTACAAACAGGAAGAAACTCCCGGCCTCGGCGGTGAAATCGGAGCCTCCTGGTTTCAAGACCAATTCAAAGGAAAAAAAATCACTTCGGCTTCTGGAGATTACGGATTTGAAATCATCAAGCCCGGTTCAGTCACCGGGCCCAACCGGGTCGATGGTATAACCGGTGCGACAATGACATCGGACCGGGTCGGGATAATGATCGATGATGTAGTCAAGCTGTTAGGTGAGGAGTGGAAAAGTAATGTCCAATAGCAATCCTAAGTCGGGTCTGATGAAGGGTCAATTTTCGGCGATTATGAAAGACGGGCTGTATAAAACAAATCCTGTTACCCACCAGGTGCTTGGAATCTGCATTTTCCTTGCGGTGACAAACAGAGTAGACAACTCACTCGTAATGGGCGCCGCACTCATGTTCGTCCTCGTCATGTCAAACCTCTTTATTTCCCTGCTCCGATCTCAGATTCCCAACAGAATCAGGATGATAGTAGAGGTGGCAATAATCGCAACATTTGTAATTTTGCTGGACCAAGTACTAAAAGCGTTTTATTGGGAAATGTCCCAAAGGCTCGGACCATACGTAGCGCTCATTATTACAAACTGCATCGTTATGGGACGCGCCGAGGCCTTCGCCACTCAGAACCCACCTCTGGCTTCAATGGTAGATGGCCTCGCAAACGGCCTGGGTTACGCAATTGTTCTTCTAGTAATCGGTGTTGTGCGGGAATTACTCGGATCGGGAACCATACTCGGAATTATAATTCTCTCCGATACCTGGTACACGAAAAATGTACTATTCCTTCTCGCCCCGGGTGCATTTATTAGTGCCGGATTTCTCGTATGGTTTTTTAACACTATAAATCCGGCATCCAGGGAGGAAAACTGAATATGAACGCTACACCTCTTTGGTCGATCCTGGTGGGATCAATATTCACAAATAACATTTTATTTGCAAGTTTCCTCGGTATGTGCTCATTCCTGGTGTGCTCCAACCGAATAAGCACGGCGATTGGTCTCGGCAGTGCGGTCACATTCGTATTGTTTTTTACCACAATAATTAACTATGTGATTTATCACTTTGTACTCGTACCCCTCGGTCTCGAGTTTCTCAGTTTTATCATTTTTATTGCTGTTATTGCGGCATTCGTGCAATTCGTCGAAATGTTTGTTGAGCGATTCAGCCCTTCCCTCTACTACGCGCTGGGGATTTTCCTACCGCTTATTACGGTCAACTGTGCGATCCTGGGTGCTTCACTGTTCATGGTTATCCGCTCGTACGATCTTCCCCAGACAATCTTTTTTGGTGCAGGCGCGGGAATAGGCTGGGCCCTTGCCATCGCGATAATGGCGGGATTGAGAGAGAAAATGGGGTATTCAAATATACCAGTTTCTTTACGAGGAACCGGAGTCGCAATGCTGATTGCAGGCGTAATCGCAATGACATTTATGGGATTCGCCGGAATGTTGAGTACCTGAGCGACAGAGTCGCGTAGAAAACCGAACAAGGAGCCGTTCTATAGATGGTTACAATTTTTACTTCCCTGGGAGTTACAATCGGCGTTTTCCTCGCCTTGGCACTCGTCCTGATAGCGGCAGAGAAGCGATTGGCGAACTACGGTGAGTGTACCGTCAGCATCAATGACGGTTCTCAAGTATTTGAACGCGAGGGCGGTGTAAGCCTGCTGTCCGCGCTATATGAAAAGAAAATATTCATTCCTTCCGCTTGCGGGGGAAAGGGCTCCTGCGGCTACTGCAAAGTAGAAGTTAAAGCAGGCGGTGGGCCAATACTTCCTACCGAAACTTCCTTTATGTCACGGCCCGAGCTGCTTGCCGGGATTCGCCTTGCGTGTCAGCTCAAAATCAAAGAAAATCTTGAAATAGTTCTTCCCGAGGATTTACTAGCGGTTAAAGAATACCGGGCGACGGTATCTCTGGTCAAAGAACTCACCTACGATATTAAAGAAGTCAATTTCCAACTCATCGAACCAGTCGAGATAAAGCATCGACCAGGTCAATATGTGCAGATAATGGCGCAGGGACCGGAAGGACCGGTTTTCCGCGCATATTCCATCAGTTCACCATCGAGCAAACACGACGGTATTCAGCTTATTGTCAGACTGGTGCCGGAGGGCATCGCTTCTACATATATCCATAATCTGAAGGAAGGTGATGAGGTAATCTTCACGGGACCATACGGTGAGTTCCGGCTTTCGGAAAATCCGAACACCGAAATTATATGCGTCGGCGGCGGCGCAGGAATGGCCCCGATATCCTGCATAATCCATTCGATATATGAGAAGTGGCCCGACAGAAGCTGCCACCTATATTTCGGCTGCAGGTCGATGAAGGATGTGTTCTATCTGGATGATTTTCAGAAACTTGCAGCGAAACATCCAAATCTCAAAATTCACTACGCCCTCTCCGAGCCAAGTGAAGTAGACAAGTGGGACGGGGATACAGGCTTCATCCATCTGTCAGTTGACAAATGGATAAAGGACGATGAAAAGCGTCAGGCCTTTCTCTGCGGTCCACCGCCGATGATTGATGCGGTTACAGAAGTTCTCAAAGAAAAACACCTCAAAGACGGGGAAATATTTTACGATAAGTTCTAAAGCTGACGCAACCGGGAGGTAGATACAGAATGGCAATTGTTAACATTGGTGATTTCTTCGGCCGTGCACTGGAATTCGAAGAGAAAATAGAAAGATACTATGCAGAGATCAGGGATCAGACCGGGAGCGACGGTGTCCGTCTTCTCACCTACTATCTTTGCCGGCACCGCCGGCACGTGGAGCAGGTTCTTAAAGACTTCGATTCATCCGTTGTAACCAAAGTTCAAGAGGTGAAGTTGAAATATGACATCGAATTCTCGCCGGAACAAGAGTTTAAGCTTTTTA
>JABGPX010000658.1 GCA_018644745.1 Spirochaetales bacterium | reverse complement strand
CTGTTTCTCAAGTCTATCGATGAAATGGGGATCGAAGGATCTCAGATCGCCGCGGTTATCACCGAATCATATCAGGGGGTAGGCCCGGATTTCCTTCCAGTCGAATATGCCCAGCGCCTCGATACATACTGCAAAGAGTTTGACATCGTTACCATTTACGACGAAGTGCAGGCAGGTTTCGGACGAACCGGAAAAATGTTCACATACGAGCATTACGGAATAGAGCCTGATCTCATCGCCTGCGGAAAAGGTATTTCGAGCTCGCTGCCGATTTCTGCAGTTATCGGCCGCAAAGATATCATGGGGCTGTACGCTCCCGGATCGATGACCTCCACCCATTCAGCGTCTCCGCTGCCGGTAATTGCGGCTCTCGAGAGCCTGAAGATAATTCAGCGGGAGAACCTTGTGGAGCAGGCGGCAGCGCTCGAAAGTGTTCTCATGAGTTCCCTCGAGACGGTGCAGCAGAAATATGCCGACTGCCTGGGATGCCTGCACGGAAAAGGTCTTGTAGCGGGGCTGCAGGTAGTGAAAAGCGGAACCAAGGAGCCCGATCCGGAAACGGCGAACCGGATAAACGTAAAATGTTATCAAAAAGGGCTGCTCATGTTTGCTCCGGTAGGAATCGCCGGTGAATGTCTGAAAATATCACCGCCTCTGATGATTTCGAATGAGGCTCTCGAAGAATCACTTCAGGTATTTTCCGAGGCTTGCGACGAAGTACTCGGGTAAAAGCTGGTAACTAGCGGAATGGGTCATATACCGAGGCATGATGAAATACTCAACATTATCACGAGGTTGAGAAACGTTACGGTGCAGGAATTGACCGAACGACTCGGCGTTTCAGAGGTCACAATCCGCAAAGATTTAACCATTCTCGAAGAGATGGGAGCGCTGCTTCGAACTCACGGCGGGGCAAAGCTGGCCGAAGACAGAGCACTCCTGCGAACCCTGCGAACCCGGATGATGGAGAACCCGGCCGAGAAAAAAATAATCTCGGCACGGGCGCGAGAACTCGTAAATGAAGGGGATACAGTATATCTGGATTCAGGCAGCACCTGTTTCTACCTTGCAGAGGAGATTCGCGACATGACCCTCCGCGTACTCACTAATTCAATCGATGTTATGACGGTACTTGCGGACGCACCTGGAGTTTCGCTTTTCAGTGTAGGCGGCAGCTATCGAATGGAAGCTGGGTCTTTCCTCGGCCCGATCGCGGAGGAGAATGTTCGAAGATTTCAGATAGAAACCTGTTTTATTGGCGTAACGGGCATTTCAGAAGATGGGGCTTTCTCATCACAAAATGTATTCGAATCTCAGCTGAAACGGCAGGTAATTGAAATATCTCAGCGTAAGGTCGTATTGGCCGACAGCAGCAAACTTGATACCAGCGCGTTTTCGGTGTTTGCGACCGCAGAAGACATTGATGTATTGATAATAGATTCCGACCCGGGCTTTGGTAATTCAGTAGAGAAGCTGGAGATCCTTGTAACCGAGGAACGGCAAAGCTGAAATCCGGGCATATCGAAATAGTTATACTAAGGGCATATCGAATAACCGCTACTTTGACATCCCGCATATGCAAAAAACCACGATTATATACGGGTTCGCAATCAGTCAGATTCACAAAATGTGGGTTTTTCGATATGCTTCTAAGAAGCGCTTTATCTGGTTTATATATCAGAAGAGATTTTACAAAGAAGGAGTAGATTGATGAGTTATATCGAAAAGATGTTTGGTTTAGAAGGCAAAACCGTGGCGATAACCGGCGGCGGTGGTGTAATTGCGGGAGCTATGTCCGAAGCTTTGCTGAATGCCGGGGCGAAAGTGGCTCTGTGGGACATAAAGAAAGAGTTCAGCGACGCAGCAGTTGAGCGCCTCAACCAAAGCACCGGCGCGGGTGACCGGCTTCTGTCGGTAGAATCTAATGCGATGGAAAAAGCGTCGACAAAAGAAGCGGTAGAAGAAACCGTCAAAGGGCTCGGTTCTCTCGACATCTTGATAAACGCGGCAGGCGGTAATCGGGGAAAGAGTTCCTTTAACGACGCGGACATAGAACAATTTGAGTTCGTGCTGAAACTAAACCTCGTCGCAGGCCTCATGGTGCCGACTCAGGTTGTCACCCAGTATTGGATTGATAACAAGCTGCAGGGTGCGGTAATAAACCTCGCATCGATGTCCTCCTATATCCCGCTTTCAGGGGTGTGGGCATATGACGCGGCGAAAGCTGCCGTCCAGAATCTTACCATGGCGGCGGCGAAGGAATTTGCTTCTCATGGAATCCGGGTAAATGCGATAGCGCCGGGTTTTTTCATTGGAAAGCAGAATCGGGCATTGCTCATGGACGAGGAGACAGGGAATCTGACTCCCAGAGGTCAGGATGTCATTAATCACACTCCTTACGGCCGTTTTGGCGAGGTAGCAGAACTCGCAGGTGCCACACTTCTGCTGGCAAGCAGCGAAGCCGCCGGCTTCATTACCGGAATAACAATCCCCGTCGACGGCGGATACTTGATTCAGAATATATAGGGCACATCGAAAAACCCACATTTTGTCCCGACGACAGAATGGTTTACGGTTTTGTATGTGCTGCAGGTTAAAGTAGTAGTAAATGAGACAATAAGAGGAAGTAGTACATGCGTCAATTTCTAGATGATAATTTCTTACTGGCCAATGATACCGCGATTGAGCTTTACCACGATTGGGCGGCGGCGATGCCGATTTATGATTACCACTGCCACCTTCCGCCGATTCAGGTGGCGGAAAATCATAAGTTCACCAGCATCACCGATGTCTGGCTTGGCGGGGATCATTACAAATGGCGAGCATTGAGAGCCAACGGTGTAGACGAGGAGCTCATTACCGGCAGTGCCGGAGATTGGGAGAAATTTCAAGCCTGGGCCGAAACCATGCCGTACACAATTGGGAATCCGCTTTATCAGTGGACTCATCTGGAACTGCGAAGGTATTTCGGGATTGATGAACTCCTCGGCCCCGATACGGCCGAGGTAATATTCGCCCGATGCAACGAGCAGATCCTATCAGATTCATTCCGGGCAAGAGAGCTCATGCGGATGATGAAAGTAAAGACTGTATGTACAACCGATGATCCGGTTGATGATTTACGTCATCATAAAAGCATAACCGATGACGGCTTCGAGATAAAAGTATATCCGGCATTCAGACCCGATAAGGCGTTTAAAGTTGACGATACGGACACATTTATTCCCTGGCTAAGAAGTTTGAGCGAAACCTCCGGACTTGAGATCACAACAAGCGCAGGGCTCCTTGAAGCCCTCGAGAATCGAATTGATTACTTTCACTCCCAGGGCTGCCGACTTTCAGATCACGGGATAAATGCGCCGTTTGCGGCTGATTGTACCGCCGCGGAAGCGGATGAAATCCTTTCATCGGTTTTGGCCGGAAACTCGGTAAATCCTATACAAACTAAAAAGTTCGCCGGCACCGTGCTCCTGGAGCTGGGACGGATGTATGCCGCGAAAGGATGGACCATGCAGCTGCACCTCGGAGCGCTGCGAAGCAACAATACCCGTATGCTTAAAAAACTGGGACCTGACACTGGTTATGACAGTATGGGGGATTGGCCCATTGCGGAACCGCTTGTTCGTTTTCTCGACAGTTTGGACATCGACGGCAGACTCCCGAAGACAATCATTTATTGTCTAAATCCTGGTGATAATGAACTTATAGCGGCGGCTATCGGCAGTTTCCAGGACGGAAAAATCGCGGGAAAAATGCAGTTCGGCAGCGGGTGGTGGCATAACGATCAGCGGGATGGAATGGAAAGGCAGATGACAGCATTGGCGAATCTGGGGCTGCTGAGCCGGTTCGTCGGGATGGTGACAGATTCGCGCAGCTTCCTTTCTTATCCCAGGCATGAGTATTTTCGCCGAGTTCTCTGTAATCTCCTCGGAATCCAGGTAGAGAATGGTGAAATACCTCGCGACATAGATCTTATCGGAACGATGGTGCAGGACATCTGCTATAACAACGCAAAAGCATACTTCGGTCTAGGAGAATAACGATGGAACGCCTGGCAAGGATAATCGAGAAGAACAATCTGCTGGTTGGTTATGAAGAAGAAAGAATAATAGATTCGGGTGATACCGGAGTAATAGTATATCCCCGGTCGCTCAAGAGCAGCGAAGGAACTCTCTATTTCATTGCAGTAATCGATGGAGCAAAGAAGCTCGTGCTTTCGAGTAAAGCAGCTGTTGCCGATTCTTTCAGCGGGGATGCAGGAAACATTAATGGTATGAGTATCCGCGTCGCGGATCTCTCTTGGGAAAACTACCTGCACCTCAAGGAGCGTTTCCCATTTATCGAGCCGGTTTCGCTACGAACCAGGCGAACCACTATCGGGTGCGGCGACCGCTTGGGACTTGCGACGCCCGGGCATCTCAAAGCGTGTGCCGGTTATGATGTAACGCCGGTGCTTGCTCAGCAATCAATACGTGAGCTTATGTTAACCGGGAGAACCTATAAGGGCGTAGTCTCGGATGCGGCTTTTCTTGTCTTTCAGGATGGATATACCGGCGGATACGGGGCCGATGGCGATCATCTCAAAACCATCGAAGACATTGATATTGCGCTGTCAGCCGGAATGCCGATGATTACTCTCGATCTAACGGAAGTAATGAATCCGGAGCCCGCTGAATGGAGCGATAGCCGTATCGAGAGTGAGTACGTAAAACTATCTGAGCAAACGAGGAAGAGGATTGATGCGGATTACTGCGGTAAATCATTCTCAGTCGGCAGCGGTAGTATCACAATCTCCCCGATTGAAGCGAAACGGTGTGCTCTTATGTATTGGAGCGCTCTGGATTTCTCTTCGAAGGTTGATAGCCATATCAGAAAACGGCGGGGCGACGCATACGATCTCGAGATCAGTATCGACGAGACTACCGCACCCACGGTGCCGGCGCATCACCTTTTTATTGCACGAGAGCTTTCTCGAAGAGAGGTAACTGTTAACTCCCTGGCACCGCGATTCATCGGCGAGTTTCAAAAGGGAATCGATTATATAGGGGATATTCCGACCTTCGAAGAGCAGTTCAAAACTCACTGTGAGATCTCACGGGAGAATGGTAACTACAAGATTTCGATCCACTCCGGCAGCGATAAGTTTTCGGTGTACCCGATAATCGGAAGGCATACTGACCTAAGGTTACACCTAAAGACCGCGGGAACCAGCTGGCTCGAAGCAATAAGAACAATTGTGAAAGCGGATCCGGACTTCTACAGGGTGATGCATAAAAAAGCGTACCAGCATTTTGGCGAAGCCACGAAACTCTACCACATAACCGCGGATCTCGGGAAGATTCCGGCCCTCGATAGGGTTAAGGATTCAGACCTGGGCAATTATCTCATTCAGGATGAAAGCAGGCAGCTCCTCCACATTACCTACGGCGGACTGCTTCACGATAAAGATGTTCGGGATAAATTCTTTTCTACGCTGGCGGTTCATGAAAATCTGCATTACAAAACAGTTGCCGCTCACATCGAGAAGCATGTACGGCTGCTGGTTGAGTTTTAATTTCTCTGCTTGGATAATATTACAAGAAGTCTATATAGGATAATTCATAAAATTATGAGCTTTTTGGCTAATCTGACTTGACATATCGGGTTTTTCAGCGAACAATGAATTAATCTCAGGTACCAAATTTTCGAGCTCATATTTACTGCATAATGGACGTAGAAGGTCCAGCAGAAACAATAAGGAAGGAGCATACTATGCCAAGTCTCAAAGGAACTCAGACGCAAACGAATCTTATGGCGGCTTTTGCCGGCGAATCTCAAGCGAGGAACCGATACAGCTATTTTGTTTCAAAAGCAAGGAAAGAAGGGTTCGAGCAGATCGCACTAATTTTCGAAGAAACTGCCAATCAGGAAAGGGAACACGCCAAACGGCTTTTCAAGCTCATGGACGGCGGCGAAGCGGAAATTACCGGATCTTTTCCTTTTGGGACAATTGGCACGACCAGCGAAAACCTCAAGGCCGGCGCTGCCGGTGAAAACTACGAATGGACAGAGATGTACCCCGGGTTCGCGAAAACTGCAAGAGAAGAAGGGTTTGAGGCTATAGCGATGGTTTTTGAGTCAATCGCTGTGGCCGAGAAACAGCATGAAAAACGTTACAACGAGCTTCGTGCAAATGTTGATGCCGGAAAGGTCTTTGATAAAGGCGAAACAACTCTCTGGCGCTGTCTGAACTGCGGTTATGTATACGAAGGAAGCGAAGCTCCGAAAGCTTGTCCTGCTTGCGCTCATTCGCAGGCATATTTCGAAGTATTAGGCGAGAACTGGTAGGCCGTTCTCTCCAGCTAAGTTATCCCGCCTCCGGTGCCGTCGGCCCGGAGGTTTTTTGTTGGAGCAGTCCAGCCTCCCACGCAATAATCGCCTGTTTTCTATGAATACCCCATCGATACCCCCCGAGGGCTCCGGATCTTCTAATGACACGATGGCAGGGAATCAGCAGGGCGACGGGATTAGCGCCGATTGCATTCGCCGCGGCCCGCGCGGCTTTTGGATGGCCGATGGCCTTGGCAATCGAAGAATAAGTATGCAGCGATCCCGGCGGTATGGATAATAAGGCTTCCCATACT
>JABGPX010000902.1 GCA_018644745.1 Spirochaetales bacterium | reverse complement strand
AAGCCTTCGGGTGCCGTACCTCGAACATCAATTCTCTCCACATGGGCGAGGGGAGGAGATTCGGATTGAATAGATCGGCAGAATCGCTCCACGGAACTCGCCGTACCTTCAGCATGGATTCTCACCGAATCGTTTGCATTGAGTGCCCAGCCGCGGATGCTGAAATCCGCAGCAATCCGGTGGAGAAACGGCCGGAAACCGACTCCTTGAACAAGCCCATATACCTTGATAACCGCCGCGGTGATATTTTGGGTCACTTACCAGCGAACCGTTTTGAATTCCCAGTCGGGATCGATCTTTTTCATCTCTATTTCGTCATTGCGCTCTTTGAGGCCGCATTCGAGGTACAAAGAGTTGAGCGTTTCAAGGGCTTTCCTGTCTATTTCGACGCCCAGTCCCGGACCTTTCGGCACCTGTATAAAGCCGTCTTCAATAGGAATCTTCCCACCTAATACCACTTCCTCAGACTGCCAGGGGTAGTGAGTATCCAAGGCATAAGGTATCTCCGGAATTACCGATCCGAGATGTACCATCGCGGCAAGTGAAATTCCGAGATGGCTGTTTGAATGCATGGATAATCCGCGACCGAAGGTTCGGCATATTCTGGAAAGCTCGACCGAGGCCCTAAGACCTCCCCAGAAATGATGATCCGAGAGAATGATATCCTCTGAAACCTCCATGATTGATCCGGGAAGATCTTCAAAAGAAGTTGTACACATATTCGTGGCCAGGGGGATGCCGCAGTTCTCCTTCAAACGGGCCATGTCCTTTTGTCCTCGGACAGGATCCTCATAGTACTCGAGAACACCCTTGAGTTTAGCCGCCGCGGCCAGGGCGGTTTCATAGGACCAAACAGCGTTTGGATCGAGCCGCAGCGGGATGTTGGGACCAAATGCTTCTCTAAGCGCGAGTATGGATTCTACTTCTATATCCGGATGAAGGACCCCTCCTTTCAGCTTTATCGATTGGTACCCGTATTCGCGGCACATAACCTCCGCCTGGGCGACAATTTGCGCCGGATTGAGTGCTTCCTGCTGCCGGGCTAGATCCCAGCCGACGGCTTTCGGCTTTGTGCCGAAACCAAGCTGCCCTCCCGCTCCTTCTCGTTTGAAAAAAAGATATGCAGCAAAGGGGACCTTGTCTCGAACTGCGCCGCCGAGGAGATCGCTCACCGGTCTGTCGATAGCTTTTCCTATCAGATCCAGACATGCCACTTCGACGGCACTTTTTATGTGAACAATTGTTCTGCTGTCCCAGGGCTTTCCGCCGCGGGTTTCCTCCGGCGTTCCAAGGCTATTTTCAATGGCAATTTGAATCTTATTGAGATTAAACGGATCGCTGCCGATTATATTCAACGCAATGTTCTCGAGGGCCTGATGCGTTTTTTCGCTGCCTGGGATTTCACTGATGCCGGTGAGTCCATTATTTGTTTGTATTTCGAGTATAATTCTTAGAGCATAAGCAGCGTGAATTCCAGCGGCGTTTAGTAAAGGCGGGTCGCACACCGCAATGGGCGTAATAATGAGCTCTGTAATGATCATTCTGCATCTTAATATATCCAACCTTTACGGGCAATCTCATCCGCGCCCAACGGATTCTGTAACTCGATGGTTGCATTTACCCGGGATAACTTTAGAATAAAGGTATGAAATATAAATTCTTGATTGTATTGATTGCGGTGATTCTCACGGCCGGATGTGCCTCTTTTGGCAGCGGTCCCTCGCAGGAAGAAACCCTGAAAGCGGTAACAATGATTAACAGCGGCGGTGCGGTGCTGCTTATTGAGAACTCAGGCGTGCCGTTTATTTTTGACGGGGAAATATTGGTTCGCAGGGGCGACATGGAATCGGTCTGGACTAACCTGAATGCAAATGGTTTCCAAATATCCGGCTCGAGAGTAATTTCCCTGGCACCGGTGAGTGATCAGTCCTATGCCGCTTTTGCCGAAACGGAGGAGATGAGAGTATTCTTCAAGAAGTATGTGGACTCCAGCGCCTCACTGGCAAAGATAAGGGCTGATTCGGGCGTTTTTTATCTTCTTCTCGGAACCGAAGTTGATGATTATCCCCAACTGCTTGGAATTACCGGGTTTTAGCCGAATTGGAATATGGAGTATTAAAAATTATGATTAAGAAAACAGGCATATGTTTTTTATTAGCTTTTCTAGTTACTTCTGGAATTTTCTCGGAGTCCGCCGACTTGGTTTACGCCGAAGGTTTTGTAGATCTGAAGCTTGCAGATGGTGAAATTGTTGAAGCATTTATCGGCGATTTTGTGGAAACAGGCGATACCATTATTACAGGCGAAGATAGTCTTGCTGAGATGGTGAGAGAGAACGGCAGCACGATAAAAATTTCACCTGATACCATATTTACGTTTCAGGAAATCGAGAGGGACGGGGAAAGACGCAGTGTTTTTGCGACGACTCTTGGATTGGTAAAATTTAAGTTTGATCGATTTACCGGGAAAGAACCTCTTATCGCCACGCCGGGAACCGTCGCGGGTGTTCGGGGAACGGAGTTTCAGGTCCTGGCCGGCGCGGACGGAACTACTCTCGTGATAGTAGAAAGCGGAAAAGTGGTGGTAGAGGCTGCCGGTGAGTCTGTGGAGCTACTTCCCGAAGAAGGCGTCGAGGTGCCCGCTGGAGGAGTTCCAGGAGAGAAGTTTACCGTACTTCATGGCCAGATGGATTTTAGCAGCTGGAACGCGGACAAGTTGGATTCGGCGCTTGAAGATCCCGCTGCCGCGATACAGAGCCTCGAGAAGAGCATGGCGTCGTTCGCCAGTGAATTGGACATGCTTACGCCTCTTTTCGCGGAAAGCAATGAAGAACTTAAGTCCGAGCGGGCGATTCTTGCGAAAATGAAGGAAGACAAGAAATCCAATGACGAATTGGCCGATTACTATTCCAAGACCGTGTTTCCGCTAGAGGTACAAACCAGCTATATCGCACTCAATCAGCGATATTATGCGCTTTCAGCATTGTCTTTCAGGCGTTTTGTACTCGGTTCATTGTATGCTCGGGTAAAATCCCTCTATATCGGACGTCTTACTTCAGCTTCCTATATGGATTTTGCTAAAACTTATTCAAAGATTATTAGAGAATATGAACGGGCGGTTGTGCCATTGTTGGTGGAAGCCGATATATGAGATAGAATCTAAGATATTGAAAGGAGGATTTATGCATTTTAAGAAAATTGTTTTTCTTCTGGGGATCGTAACGCTGGCATTTACATTTACATCCTGCGAAGAGATATTAGCTCAGCTATTTGGCGATACCGAACCACCCATAGAAGTAAGCATTGGCGAACGCATTCAGCTCTTCGAAGATATGCTGAACGCGGAAGATCGAACAGCGGAAATTATCCAGCCTCATTTTCACGAAACTTTAACTGAAGATTATGGGAGCATTGCGGCTCCCGCGGTTTTTGTAACAGGTCCTCTGGCGTATGACAATGCGATGTTTACTATCACGCCGCCCGCGCCGATTGTCGGCGATGTTATCACCTGCACTTTTGTAAATGGTTATACTGCTACTGGTGTTATCGTTTTCACTATGGCTCTTGCCGAAGCAGGGGGCGCGGATTACAGAATCCAGAAGTTCACTCTCACCATGGACGCGGATACATCCGGCACAGAATATACTATTAAATACTAAATACGAGAGAAAAAAAAGGCGGCCAACTGGCCGCCTTTTTTATTTTGGTGCGTATTGCTGTACCAGATATGCGGCGCAGCGGCCCCTGATCTTTTCCGGCAGCTGTGCTTTTATCATTACTCCTGTATCACCATATTCTTCATGAAGTACTCTTCCTGTGCGATGGATAAGAGCTGCCAGATCGTATCTATCCGATGGAATGAGATAGTCTTCGACGGGAATGGTATCGTAGAGAATGGTTTTTATTTCTCTAATTATGTCCTCAAGCCCTTCGCCGGACTTAACCGATACAAACATTGCTCCCGGAAAAAGGTCTTTCAAGAAATCGATAGTACCGTCGTCTTTAACCAGATCTGTTTTATTGAAAACGATTATAGAGGGTTTCTCTCCGGCTCCGAGTTCTTTTAAGACCGAGATTGTGGTTTCGTAATGATGCTGAACTTCCGGGTTTGAAACATCAAGAACGTGGATAAGCATATCTGCTAATACCGTTTCTTCGAGAGTAGATTTGAACGCGTCGACCAGGTCGTGAGGCAGCTTTCTTATGAAACCCACCGTATCGGTCAGAAGCGCCTCCGCACCATTCTGAATTTCCAGCCTGCGGGTAGTGGGATCGAGTGTGGCAAAGAGTTTATCCTCGACCAGCGCCTCAGCCCCTGTAAGGGCGTTCAGCATCGATGACTTTCCTGCGTTTGTATAACCGACAATCGCAGCGGTTGGAATGGGTACCGAGGAACGCATCTTTCTTCGCGTCCCGCGCTGAGCACCGACCTTTTCCAATTCCTTTTTTAAGCGATGGATCTTCCTTAGCACAATTCGGCGGTCGACTTCGAGTTGTGTTTCACCCTCGCCTCGGGTACCTTTGCTGCCTCCCCGCTGTCTCGACAAATGGGTCCATGCCCTAGTGAGGCGGGGAAGTGAATATTCCATTCGAGCGAGCCCGACCTGCAGTACTGCTTCTCTGGTGTGGGCACGATCGGCAAAAATGTCGAGAATTACTTCTTGTCGATCAATAACACACAGGTCTGACAGTTCTTCCCAATTTCGCTGCTGTGACGGAGCTAAGTCGTCATCAAAGATAATGCAATCAACTTCCAGGTCTTTTGCGGTTTCTATCAGCTCCTCAGCTTTGCCGCTCCCTACTAAAAAACGGGAGGAAGGTTTCTTGAGTTTCACTATTGAGGTGCCGGAGACCGACAATCCCATGGTGTTTACTAACTCGGACAATTCATCCACATGAGCTTCCGCAGTACCAGCTTCCATCGAAGGATATGAGATTGAAACGAGAAATGCGGTTTCCACCTTGGTGGAATAAATCCCCGCCGCAGATTCTTTTGGTTCATTCATTAAAGGGCACCTCTATAAACTGCTGCTCTGACCTGCAGCACATACGAAAAACCCCGATTTTGTAAGGGACACTATTCCGTCGGCAAAACAAAATGTGGGTTTTTCGATGTGCCCTAAATAATATTCGCCGATCGTCCCCAGTCGTAGTCTATCTTTTTGATTTCTTCTATCGACGGCATTCTGTACATGCAGATTTCCTCACCGTTAGAAACAAAAATACCGTGGTCGATGGTCTGAAACGCAAACGACTCGACATGAGTTCGAGTAAGGGTCTTGTTGGTTTTCATTTCCCCGCTGGTGACCTCGCTTATGCACTGCATCAGATGAGGAACCTTGTTATCGTAGAGGCTGCCGATATTTCCTGTATTCTCCCGGTCATCAAAATTAATCACCTTCAAGTCGGTAAACGCCAGCGTAGGCATACTCACTTTATTGGTATCGCTTGTCATATATTTACCGAAGGCACCGGGAGCAAGCCGACTGACTATTACGGGATTCGAAGGGCACAGTTCCTGGTAGACGAAATAACCGCGGCCTTCGTTTTCCGGTTGTACATATTCTTTCTTTTCAAGCTCAATGGTCCTGCCGTCCCTGGTAGTGAGATACATGCTGCGAAATGATTTAATAGGTGTTCTTTCGAGAATCCGATATACTCCGAGATAGAGGGAATGTTTCGGATCGCCATTAGGATGGGGTACGCAATTATCCTTGGCGAGTTTCCAATCGAAGACCTCGCCGAATCCGCCATCGACCTCAATAAAAATGATCTGTTCTTTTGATCCCTTTTTCGATCCTGTGGCCATATACGCGCCGAATTGAGCCGGATCGAGCTGCGAAGCGATAAGGGCTTCCATGGGAAAAACTGATAGATAGTAGTGAATAGCCATTAAACCTCACGCTTTTTTAGTGTTGAGAAAACAGTAGACTGAGGCATTTCAATTGTCAAGAGAAAGAAAGATTGCAACTATGTTGTCCCCCAATTTACCCCGACTCCAAATGGATCATCGGCTTGTTGCATCCCTTGAGGAATATGGTTATAAACTTCATTAAGGGACTCGGCATCCAGGTATCCAGAAGCATTCATGTATTCTCATAATGTTCAGCATTGGAGCTATTGGTCGACCCGCAGCGTTGATGGATTCTTGTCAACGTCTCAAATCAATTTTGGAGGCCAATATGTTTACTTGGCTATACTTGCCTCTTGGTGCCGGAGTGCTTGCACTGATAGTCGCCGCTTATAAAGCAAACTGGGTCAATAAACAGAATCCGGGAAGTAATCGCCTCCGAGAAATCGGCGAAGCCATTCGCTCAGGCGCCATGGCATTTCTTGTGAGGGAGTACAAGATTCTTGTTCTCATAGTAGTCGCGGTTACCATTCTTCTGGTACTCGGAGAGTCGGGTTACGGCAAATTTATTGCGCTTTCTTTTCTTGTCGGAGCCTTGTTCTCTGCTCTCGCAGGACTTTTTGGCATGCGTACCGCAACAAAAGCAAATACTCGTACAGCGAATGGCGCGCGTTTTGGAATAACGAAGGCTCTCATGGTCGCTTTTAACGGCGGCAGCGTCATGGGACTATCGGTTGTCGGTCTCGGCATTCTCGGTCTTACAGGACTGCTGCT
>JABGPX010000657.1:4746-6624 GCA_018644745.1 Spirochaetales bacterium | reverse complement strand
GTATTCCTGTCGGCCACGCCCACGCAGACCGCTTCTGGGCCGGCACCGATCCCCGCGGCGGCCGCTATACCTGCGGCATCTGGCCCGTTGAAGGTCATGTCGGCACCGGGAGGAAAACCGGCGCGACACCGGACGGCCGCAAGGCCGGAACACCATTAGTCGATGGTGTCGGTGCATGCCAGGGGGCGGATAAAAAAGGTCCGACGGCGCTGCTGAAATCTGTGTCCAAACTGCCGAATAAGGACTGCTGGACTGCCGGTAACACCTGCAACATCAAGTTCACCGCAGAGTCGGTCCATACCACGGACGGCGCATCTCGGCTTTCTGATCTACTGAAAACTTATATGCAGCTCGGCGGGCAGCAGCTACAGGTGAACATCATCGACACGGAGACCCTACTGGCCGCGAAAGCTCATCCCGAACACCATCGAGACTTGGTCGTACGGGTCGCAGGATTCAGCGCTTACTTCACAGACCTCCCGGAGGAAGTTCAGGATGAAATTATTTCGCGCAACTCCCATGAAGTGTAAGGTATGAAAATATCCGCGATCTCCATCCCGGATACTACTCAAAAGAATCGGCATTATCCTGCAAACCGCGCCCCCCTATCGCCGAATCCTTTGGTGAAACTTCCGCTGGGAAGTATCAAACCGGAAGGCTGGCTGAAACATCAGCTCGAGCTCATGGCTGAGGGCATGACCGGAAGGCTTGTCGAAATAAGTTTATTCCTTACCGATGAAAACGGCTGGTTCGGAACAGAAAATGAAGGCTGGGAAGAGCAGCCCTACTGGTTCAGAGGATTCTACGACCTTGCCGTTTTAACCGGAAAGGAGCGCCTAAACAAGATTAAAACGAGGTGGATCGAGGAAGTGCTGAACAGCCAGACCGAAGAAGGTTATTTCGGTGCTTCAGTCCACCGGCTTGTCCGGGGGAAAAATAATAAGGCAGTCTGCGATCTGTGGCCCCACATGGTTATGCTCGATGCGGTAATACATCACTTTGAGCACTCTGAAGATGTGCGGGTTGTCCCATTTATGACCCGATTCTTTGAGTTCTGCAGAGACCTTTCCGAAGAAGAGTTCATGCCGATACTCGAAACGCCCGGCGCCGAACTATTCGGCGAGGAGTTCGGCAATTGGAAGGTTACGATCCAGCTCAAACGCGCCGGTGATATGCTTCCCCATATATACTGGCTCTACAATATTACAGGTGACAAGTGGCTCCTGAATCTTGCTACCAGGTTTTTCGAACGCATACTCCCGCCGGAGAGCCAATATCTGGATCACCACATAGTCCACTTCACCCAGCGATTTGCCTATCCGGCTTTGTATTCTCAGCAGTCACCGGCACGGAATTATCTCGAGCTGAGTGAATATTGGTATCATCAGCACATGTCCGTCTGGGGTCAGCAGCCCCGCGGCATCTTCGGCGCGGATGAAAGAATCCGTCCCGGAAAAGTAGATCCAAGACAGGGATTTGAAACCTGCGGAATGACAGAGTTTTCAAAAAGCTTCTACATGCTGGGAAGGATCACCGGCGATCCGCTCTATGCAGACAGGTGTGAAGACATAATGCTAAATCATTTTCCCGCGTCCCAAACGCCGGACCTGAAGGGCCTTCACTATATAACAGCTTCAAACCTTCCCCAGCTGGACAAGGGGGACAGCCACGATTTCTTCAATGAGCGCAAGCCGGACAATCAGATGCTCCCTTACTCTCCCCACCGCTACCGATGCTGTCAGCACAATGTCGCCATGGGCTGGCCCTGGTATGCTCAGAATCTTTGGCAGGCAACAAGCGATAACGGTCTGGCCGTATATCTCTACGCCGGGTCATCGGTTACGGCAAAGGTTGGAAAAGACGGGAGCCAGGTTACCC
>JABGPX010000657.1:0-4736 GCA_018644745.1 Spirochaetales bacterium | reverse complement strand
CTTTCCATGAAGACCGATTATCCCTTTAGCGGATCAGTAAGTATCGACGTGGAGGGGCACGGCTCGTTTCCCCTGTATCTTCGGGTGCCCCGTTGGTGCGGGAATTTAACCATTAAAATAAATGGAGAAGCGATATCTCAGACTGTAAATCCCGGCGCCTATCTCCGCATCGAACGTCAGTGGGCTGCCGGGGATTCCATCGAGATAACCATGCCGATGGAAATAGCACTCACCAGGTGGCCTCGAAATGGAAGCGTGAGTGTCGATCGAGGCCCGCTCAGTTATTCGGTTAAAATAGAAGAGTTATGGGAGCGGTGGGAAGGAAGCGAGCAGTGGCCGCAATGGGAAGTACTTCCGAAGAGCCCCTGGAACTACGCCCTCGTTCTCGACCCGGAAAATCCTTCGGAAGACATCCTAGTTATAGAAAAAGGAATCTCATCTGATCAACCCTGGGATGTCGACTCCGCTCCAATCGAGCTGAGAGTAAAAGCGAAGAGAATACCTTCCTGGAAAATCGGTGATGACAATACTGTCGAAGCAGTTCCGCAAAACCTGAGCACCTTGGGTCCGGTGGAGACTATCTCCATGATACCCCTCGGATGCGCACGGCTTAGGATGAGCTGCCTGCCGGTTGCACTGCGGCAAAAAGGAGAAAAAGAGTGACATCGAAGGAGAACTTACTAAGAGTACTGCACCATGATAATCCTGACTGGGTTCCCAACGGTATGGAATCTGTAACAATGATCGGTTCTCCGGTAGTAGAGCGGCCGGGCTTTGCAGGTTTGGACGATTTTGGTGTCGAATGGGATTATGAAGAAGGCGCTCAGGGAGGGACCTTCCCGGCGGCGGAAGGAAATACCATCTCCGATCTATCGGGGTGGCGTGAACAGATCACCATTCCGGACATCGACGTTATCGATTGGACAGAGGTGAAGGAAGCCTCCGAGGCGATTGACAGAAAGCAATCTCTTGTTTGCGGATTTGTCGAAATGGGCCTGTTCGAACGGACATACCTCCTCCTTGGGATGGAAGATGCTCTTGTTGCGTTTCTGCAGGAACCTCAAATTCTGTATGATCTCGTGGGAGCCGTAGCAGATTATAAAATTGCACTCATAGAAAAGTTCGATGATGCCGCCGACCTCGACATAGTCTGGTATGGCGATGATTGGGGATCTCAGGAGAATTTATTCATGCCGCCGGATACCTGGCGGGAAATCATCAAACCCCACACTAAACGCATTTATGACAGCATGAAACGAAGAAGCATTATCGTCAATCAGCATTCCTGTGGTAAGATAGAATCCATCTTCGCCGACATGGTAGGAATGGGCGCGGATATCTGGAATCCCTGCCAACCGTGTAACGATCTGGCTGATCTAAAAAAAGAATACGGCGGAATGATTTCTTTCTGCGGAGGAATAGACAGTCAATTTGTTCTCGACCGTCCGGGTGTAACCACGGAAGAAGTGCGGGAGGAAGTGCGAAGACGCATAAATGAAATGGCTGCCGGCGGAGGTTATATCGCATCTCCGAGCCACAGCGTGCCGTTTGATAAAGAACTGATAGATGCGATGAATGACGAAATAACTATTTATGGACGCGGGGTGTATCAATGAAACCAAATATTGTATTTATTCTAGCCGACGATCTCGGATGGCGTGACCTTAGCGCCGACGGCAGCGAATTCCACGAGAGTCCGAACATCGACCGCATAGCAAAAGAAGGAATGCGGTTTACGCAGGGTTATGCAACCTGCCAGGTTTGCAGCCCGTCGAGAGCAAGCATAATGACAGGGAAATACACCCCGAGGCACGGAATCACCGACTATATCGGCGGGAAATCAGGAGAGGCGTGGCGGGAGAACGGCCAATTCAGCAAAATGCTTCCTCCCGAATATGAGCATGGGCTGCGTGCTGATGAGATTACCTTCGCGGAAGTCTTCCGGCGATCAGGATACCGAACATTCTTCGCGGGGAAATGGCACCTTGGCGATGAAGGAGCCTATCCCGAAGATTTTGGTTTCCAGATAAATAAAGGCGGATGGAGTGCCGGGGGACCGAACGGACGCTACTTTGCTCCCTGGAATAATCCGAAACTCGAACCGGGTCCGGTTGGCGAGTCGCTTCCCTTAAGGCTCGGCCGGGAGACCGCGCGGTTCATAACCGACAGTAAAGACGCTCCGTTCCTGGCTTACCTCTCATTCTATTCTGTTCATGGTCCGATACAGACAGATCAAAAACGATGGGATAAGTTTCGAAAGAAAGCGGTTGCCCAGGGCACGCCGGATCATCGATTTATTTTTGACAGGAATCAGGCGGTACGGCAGGTTCAGGATTGTCCCATCTATGGGGGAATGATAGAAGCGATGGACGACGCGGTCGGACTGGTTCTCGATACTTTGGATGATCTGGAACTCACTGACAACACTATAGTGTGTTTCACCTCAGACAACGGCGGGGTGTCATCAGGAGACTCATATGCATCATCAATGCTGCCGTTTCGAGGCGGCAAAGGACGGCAATGGGAAGGGGGAATTCGCGAGCCCCTCTATTTCAGATATCCCGGGGTTATAGAGGTCGGCTCGACCTGCGACATTCCGGTTTCCGGAATTGATTTTTATCCTACCTTTACCGAACTCGCGGGCGTCGCCATTCCACCCGAGCAAGTTATGGACGGCAAGTCGATTGTCCCGCTCTTGAATAGTAAACACGATGAGGAGATCGCTACCAGAGACTTGTACTGGCATTATCCACACTATGGAAACCAGGGCGGCGAGCCGTCGTCGATAATCAGAAGCGGATCGTGGAAATTGATTTACTACCATGAAGACGGCCATGATGAGCTGTATAACCTGGATTCAGATCCCGGAGAGCAGAACGACATGATAGCGGAAAATCAGGAAAGAGGATCGGAACTTCGCAGCCGCCTGGATACTTGGCTTGCGGATGTCGAAGCAAAATTCCCGACACCTGATCCGCAGTACGACCCGGCGAAAGAAAATGCACTCCTACACTCACGGGAGCATGAGTGGATGCCTGAACTTGAGGCAAACCACGCGGAGTATTTAGACCCGAACTGGCAGCCTAATGACGATTGGTGGGGAAGCCAGATAACAATCGACTAAAAGTACTTGATCTCGGGAAGTTCGTCACTCAGATGCGTTCGCAAAGCCGTTTCCTTATTATAATCGGTCCGAGCACAAGCGGTACAAACCGCTTCGCAGTCTTGCTCTCGCGCCCAGTGGATTACCTCCTGATAAAGCGGCTTCAAACAGGCGTCTTCATAGAGATTGTGAGCAAAGCCATCTACGCAGAACTCCCTGCCGGTAGTGCGCTTGGCACTGGATAGTCCGGCCACCACCCCATCGGCACGTACAGCCGCAAACCAAGCCGCCGGGATATTCAATAACGCATACCGGCCATAGAGCCCCTCACACGAAGGCTGCACCGCGTATCGCGTAGAGGTAATCGCGGCGTTTCGATCCAATGTCATCCAATCGTGAGGAACAAGAATAAGCGGAATCATGGTGACGCGGAACTGTGGGCTTCCGCGCACAATACGCACCGGCAAGCTTGAGCCTTCATGAAAATAGTCTGACAAGAACCGATCGACCGACAAAGTACCTGGAAGACGAACCATCGCGTTGCTGCCGGCAACAGGTTTCCATCCTAGCGCGGAGTAGAGTTGTCGCGCAGGCGACGGATTCTCAGTGGCGAGGAAGAGCGCCTTGCCCTGTCCGCGTTCAAAATCATCAGCCGCGTGCTGACACAGCTTCCGGGCCAGACCCTGCCTTCGGAAGTCCGGACGGGTGGCAACTTCTCCCAAACATCCCAAGCGTACATCGGTACGGCTCTGCACCAAACGACAGGTGGAGATGATGAGATCAGACTGCCTGTATATGTACAATGAGGAGGTATTATATTGAGCCTCTTTACCGGTCAACGGCGCAGCGAGCCAGCCAAGGTCCATTTTGAAAATGCTTTCCCACCATGTAATGAGCTGTCTCGCAAGCCGCGGCGGCAAGGGTCCGGAAAAATTCTCGAGTTGGTATGGCGGTTTATTCACAATATATAAATCCAATCCACGGCCGCGGGGTGATCAGTATCCACCGGCCTCACCCGGAGAGATAGGCTGTCGGATCCCAATCGGGACAGAGCTCCGACGCCGCCCGCCGGATTATCACATCGATGGTCCCGAGCTGCTCATCGCTCAAGAACGTCGGCGTATCCGAACCTAAAACCTCGTTAACCTTATCGTGCGACCTTTCGACAATGTCTTTGGCACCCCCGCGTAACCATTCAGACATACGCACACGGTGGAACAACTGGGGCTTATAATAACATTCACGTAAAAACTTGAGGGTGGGTTCGCTCGCAAGGAAATCTCCTCCAATCCCCAAGTCGTTGATCGTCTTAACCGCTATTGTCTCATCACTAATGTCTGCCCCTTTAAGAAGGTGTTTGACATAACCGGCAATCTCATTATCAATCACCAACTGCTCGTAGGAAAATATTTCCTTTAGTTGCCCCGCTCCGCCGATGCCCTTGACGCCCGCTAGAGCCGCCAACAGCATATACATCATGTGTTCGGCAGCCACCTGGGCATCAGGGCAATGTCCGCCGCTGTCCAGAATAGGATGGTTTACCGCCAGATAAAAGCCGCAGTGTTCAAGCAGTTTCTGACCCAAAAGGCTCTGCAGCGCCTGCTCCGGCGAGCCGCTGGCGATATCCCCGCTT
>JABGPX010000652.1 GCA_018644745.1 Spirochaetales bacterium | reverse complement strand
GTATATTTTTGTAATGATTTTTTCTTTTAAAAAAATATATATATATTCAATGACAATAGACTATGCATAGTTCCCATGCATAGTTCCCATGGGAACAACATGGCGAAACTGGTCGAGAAAGTGAGTGATAACGACAAAGGCATGCCTTGTCGCATGCATTGCCTTAAGGCATGTTTGATAATCCTCTCCCCCCGAGATAGATATCTGCTTCGTCGAGGACGCGGCAGAATTCTGATAACTGTTCCGATGCTCCCGGTAATATAGTCTCGGCATAGGAGTCATAAAAGCTCTGTGGCGTTATGCTCGGATCCCACATTCCCGCGGCCAGGTATCTTGTGTTGTGCTCGTTTCCACGTAGATGAGTGAGCTGGATCAGCAGACCGTCTGTCCCGTTTTCGAGGGCCGAATGAACATACCTGTCTTTATCATATAATCCGATATTGAATTGGAGACCAGCCATCGATCCGTCGTCATATGCCCGCGGGATTATAACGCACTCTCGATCCTTGATGTCTTTGAACAAATGAAGAGGTGCGCCGCTCTTTGTCCAAAGCGACCGGCTCTCGATATCCGCGAATACAACGTCCTTCGGCAGCTTTTCGTCTAAATAACCGGCGAGATAAGATTTGCATACAGTCATTACTCCCAGCTTTATTTCCTTGCTCAATTCTCTGGCTATCTTTAGAGTTCTGTCTGCAATTTCAGTGAAGCAGATATCTCTTCGAATATGATCTTCGAGTACTGATTCATCGTTATTCCAATAACCGCCCCATAGGTCACGATGAATCTTCAGGGAATTGGTGAACTCCGCCCGCCTCTCTTCAACGAGTTTCTGAGATTCCGGGTAGGGATCTTCGTAGTACCCTTCAGGTATTCCGCAGAATACCCCATCGAGTTTTGGAAAATTCGCGAGTATCGCTTCCAGCCGGCAGCGGTTTATTTCATCCAGTACCGGATCGGTGGCGCTCACAAGAGCAGACCAGTGGAGATGCGGCCGGGGCATTCGTCTCAAGTATTTTGCGAAATTTGGCGGAACAAATGTAGGTAGAAAGGAGATCCAGGTCTTGATACCTCTCGCCGCCGCCAGGTCAATCAGCTGGCTGAGAAATTTTTTGCCCGTGTCCAGCGCTTCATCAGAAGAACGAACATCCTGGAACTCCATCGGCGCAACCCGGTCTCGATTGAACAGCTCACCGCCGATTTCGATGTCTGATACGAGGTATGAACCTGAGAAATGCCTGCCGTACGACATATAGCCGGAATCCGGGTAGGAGATATCACCGACCAGCTTTCTCTCACCTCTGAACGAAAAATCCAGGAAAGGTTCATTCGGGAAGTAATAGTAGCAGATACGATTTAGCCTCATTTTTGCCATCTGATCGAACATCAGCTCGTAGTCGCGCAAAGACATCAGCGAATTGGTAGCAAAACAGTATTGGAAGTAAATACCCCGCCACGTATTCGCCGTGGTGCCTCGCGTTCTGATCCTGGTTACCGGCATGTCTTCGTTTGTTGCCGGATAACGATCTCCGGATATATCAAAACTGCATCCTAGTGATTTAAAGAAATGAAAGACACCGTATACCGCACCCGCAGGATCGACGCCTTCTATGTAGAGCGCTGGTTTCCCGTCTATTTCGCCCCATGAGAGGGCAAACTCCTCCGGGTTCAGGCCGGAAATATTCACCGAACCAGTGTTTGCTTCTTCGGCCATCAGAGGATTGTTGAGTGAGCATCCGAATATGATGAAAAACTCTCCCGGTGACCCGGCAGCTTGAAACTTCGGGGTTTCGCCGCATAATGCACTTGATATAATTGAGATTTGATTTTTCACCCATGTGGTAAGCGGATTGTCACCGGTCGGCGGAATCCAAACGGCATTTTTCAGATATTCCATACGCCACGGTACCAAAACCCGGGAGGTGCGCCAAGGTCCGGTATCTGATCCTGTACGTTTACTTTAGTGCCTACTTTCTGTATTTCAGAATCTTTTCTTTGATGTATTCCTTTGGGATAACGCCGGTCTGCCCACCACCGAAGGCGTAGACTCGGCAGGAGTAGTTAAACCCGCCTGGTTCTGAATCAGTATATATAGGGTTCCTCTTAAAACTGCTACTTTGACATCCGGCACATACGAAAAACCCCGATTTTATAAAGTATATAATTCAGGTGAATGCACCGAATGTGGGTTTTTCGATGTGTTCTATATCAACACCGTGAACAAGGATTGTTGGTGACCCTTGGAATCTGCTCTTTTCTGCTTTTGGAGATGGTAGTTTTTACTTCCCAGAATAGTAGGTCCCTTATCTCTTCCCCTTCCTCGGGTTATACTATCCGCCTTCTGGAGGGATGCATCGTGGGCGGAGTTATGTACGACAGTATTATGAGTCAGGCTGGAGCTTTTGATTTTGTAGCAAATTATTTGAGCGGCGGATTAGACCGGGAGAAATTCACCCGCCTGGTCGATGAGAATAGCAGACAACTCGCGTCGGCAGGATTGAGTGAATGGGAAGTTAACCTGCTCCGCCGGTTTCCCGTCAATGATTCTGCGGCGCTCGAGGAGTTGAATCGCCAATTTGCTTCAGGCGATACAGCCGAAGAGCGAAGCGCGCGGCAGAAAGAATTCGAGGCATATAGGGAATTAATAGTCCCACGGTTCTCCCACCTGACCGACCGATTCACTTCGATTTTTCCGGAGGAGACGCGGGCTGCTTTCGAGCTTTCCCGTATTATGGGTCCGAAAAATGTGGTGGTGGCCGGCAGCTATTATGCCTATTTCGCTGTCTGGCTGATTCCGGGAATCCAGGAGTCCGGGCACATGACCTGTATTGATCCGGACAAGGAAGTGTGTAATCTCGCTGAAAAAAACATCGCCGCGCTCGGGTATTCCGACAGAGTGAGCGTTGTATGCGACGATGCAATAGCGGTTCTTGATAATGGTGATGATCCAATCGATCTTCTTGTAGTCGATGCATACGGAAGCAGAAACTATCCGGATACCAGACATCATGGCAAGGCGATTTATGGCCCAATTCTGCAAGCCGCTCTCCCGCGATTGGAAAAAGAGACGGTAATTCTCGCACATAACGCAGACAGAGAGTCCGGGGAGTTGGCGGAGTTCTTTGGGCTTCTTTCCAATCCGAAACTAGCTGTGTTTCTTGATACAACTGAGCATCTGGCGGCTTTTCTGCGCTGAGTACTAGGCGGCCAAGCTCGAGGCGATATTCTATCAGTCGATGTATCCGTAGCTGAGAATCACGCTGCCGTAATCGGCGAGATTCGGCTGATATACCGACTTGTCTGCTGACGCATTGTCCGGCTGAATAAGAATATAATAAGTTCCATCCTTCGGCACATGCACATCTTCCATATTTGAGAAACTCGTTAAGCCATTACTGCCGTTGTCTTCATCATCGGCTACTAGAGGCTCACCTGTGGTGGCATCTATGACAAGTGACCCTGTACTATCGAGGATCCTGATAAGTGTTCCATCCATTGTCGGCACCGCGACGGATCTGTGCATATAGAAAAAATAGCGTCTCTCTTCGGCCAGGACAATTTCTACCCACGCTTCAGTCGCCGAATCTGCGCCGCTGTCGTCGAGGACAATTTCTGCCTGTTTTTCATCGTCGCTGATGCTGGTGATTGATGCCACTTCAGGCGTAATTATTATTGTATCGGAGGTCCAGTTATCTGAAACGGCGCGTAGATTTAGGGATACTGGAACGGCGAACTGATTAAAAGAGCTCCAGGTATATCTGGTCTTTTCGCCGGCCGCTGCCGACATAATGCCTGAGATATCCACCCATCCTGTTCCGTCATCTCCCTGGATTAAATAATGAAGATTTGACGTTACGGTCAGGTAAAATCCGTAGCTGAAAGTGGCGGTATCTGTTATTTCCAAAGTTGGAGTTAAAGTTGTAAAAGTAAGCGGGAACAACTCGGTGCCGGTGAGATCCGCAGCTTCCATATCAAAGATATACTCCGTATTCGCCTCGAAGCCGCCGGTAGGGGAAAACACCGCAGTTTTATCGTTAGCAGACCAGCCGATCGTCACCGGGATGATTGTGTTATCCAGTTTCTTCAAGGAGAAAAATCCAGGTATCTGCTCTTTAAAAACGGGTGTCAGAGCCGGGGAAAACTCAACGACGATAGATATATCGAGGGGAACATCCGTCGCGGCTGCAATCTCCGTGCTTAGGTTAACTGAGATAACCTCGAATTGAATACCCAGGTCGACATCAGTTTCGGGACATCCGGTTATGTTTAATACAATAAGCAGCGTTCCGGTAATTCCCAGAAAATGCATTATTGTAATTGATCTTTTTGACATATTGAAATGTTAATAATATGCAGAGTCTTTTGCAAATTTATTTATCGTGAAATAATAGAAAGCATATATGAAACACCCAAACATACTTTTAATCTGTGTCGATCATTGGCCGGGTCAACTTCTGCATGCCGCGGGACACAAGACAATCCTCTCACCGACTCTCGACCAGCTTTGTGCGAACGGCACCCGCTTCACAGAAGCATACTCATCTGCACCGACCTGTATTCCGGCGCGGAGAGCTCTCATGACCGGCACTACCGCCAAAACCCATGGAGACAGAGTATTTAATCAAACCTTGAGAATGGATCCGAGCCTTCCCACCCTGGCGGGAGTTCTTGGTGACGCAGGATATCAGACCGAGGCAGTCGGTAAACTGCATGTGTATCCCCAGCGAAGCAGAATTGGATTTGACGAAGTTATACTCAATGAAGAGGGACGAAACCACCTCGGTTTGACCAGAGACGACTATCAGCTTTTTCTTCTTGATGAAGGATACGCAGGGCAGGAGCTGACTCACGGGATGGGCAATAATAACTATTCGGTTCGGCCATGGCACCTGCCTGAGCATTTGCACCAGACCCATTGGACGACAAAACAGATGTGCAGGACCATTCATCGACGGGATCCCGACCGGCCGAGTTTCTGGTACTGCTCATACGCAGCTCCGCATCCTCCGATCACTCCCCCTGGCGAGTATTTAGATATGTATAAGTCGATAAATATTGATATGCCTTATCACGGTGAGTGGGCAGAGACCTTTTCCGATATGCCGTACGCGTTGAAAGCCCGTAACAACAGCTGGAGTTGTATGGATGATCCGGAGTATATTCGAGCCGCGCGGATGGGCTTCTATGCGCAGTGTACGTATATCGACCACCAGCTGCGCCTGCTCGTCGGTACCTTGAGAGAAGAAGGGTTACTCGATGATACGATTATCATGTTTACCTGCGATCATGGGGATATGCTTGGTAATCACGGATTATGGGCAAAGCCGCCGATGTTCGAGAACTCCGCGAAAATACCGATGATACTCGTACCGAACGCGTCGGCAGAGAATCCGGTTCATCACACCGTCGATAACCGGTTTGCGGAATTGCGGGATGTAATGCCGACGCTTCTTGATCTGTGTGGAGTTGACGTGCCCGAAACCGTCGAAGGGATTTCCCTTGTTTCGGACGAGAGGCGGGATTCTCTTTATTGCGAGCATTATGATGATGAGATGTCGATGAGGATGGTCCGGAAAGATACATATAAGCTGATCTATTACGCGACCGGAAACAGATTTCAGCTGTTCGATCTTGATAACGATCCGCATGAACTGCAGGACCTGTCTCAAAGTACCGCACATCAAAAGGTGAAACAGGAACTCACAGATATACTCATTGGTGAGCTGTACGGCAGCGACCTCGAATGGATACAGGACGGTGAGCTCAAGGGCTTGCCGGACCTCGAGTACATACCGAGTCCGGATTACGGGCTGTGCGGACAGCGGGGCTGGAGGTTCTAGCAGTTACGCGCCGGCAATTACTACCCTGGCATTGAGCTCTCGAGATTTCAGCGCCGCTTCGATTATTTCCATCGAAACAATTGCCTCCTCAGCGGGACTCGATAGAGATCTCCCCTGATCCATCGATTCCAAAAAAACCCGATGTTCTTCTATATACATGCTGTCTCGTTCCATTTCAAATATTTGCGAAGAAACGCTTTCGTTTTCTCTATTCCCTATCCGTAATTCTCCACTTTTCATATCGTAGACAGCCCAGCCCTTATCGCCGACTATTTCGCATTCATTGCGTTCAGGGCTCTGAAGGTAATTCAGCATGATTGTGGCCACCAGCGGCTCTTCATAGTCCCACACCATAGTAAGAGCATTTGGATTTGATGAGAGATCGATATTACCGCCGTACACACCCGAGCAGTACACGCCTTTCGGTTTTTTGCCGGTGAGCCAATATACAATATCCGGCTGGTGGGCATAATCCATCAGCAGGGCACCGTTCAGGTCAGCCTGATAGTGAGACCGGGAGTTCACTAATGTAATATACGATCCAACCTTATATTGAATCGCGAGGATATTTCCGAGTTCTTCATCATCAATGAGCTGTTTTATATGGATGAAGGCAGGATTGAAGTGCATCATGAATCCGACGCTCAAGACGGCGCCGGATTTCGCCGCGGCATTTTTCATTAGAAGAGCGTCCGAAAGGCTGTCACTCATCGGTTTTTCGCAAAGAACATGAATACCGAGATCAAGCGCTTTTACCGTTTGGGTGCAATGGAGATTGTGGGGCGTGGCGACCACCACGAAA
>JABGPX010000651.1 GCA_018644745.1 Spirochaetales bacterium | reverse complement strand
AATGGAGGAAACTCATATAGAGAATGCGACGGGAGCTTTAATTTTGATAAGGTGTTTATTTCTAATAGTGCAATAGAATTAGATCAGCACATTTTCGACCGGTATTTTTCTAATGCAGCTATGCCTGAATATCTTATTCAAATTCAAAAAAAATTCACAGCTTGAGAACAGGACATCCTTGTCCTGTTTTAACGTTATACCACCCAATACAGCTTGTAACAGCAAATATATGCTCCGCTTCGCTCCGGGCTACGCCAAATTTTTCCTTCTGTCACAATTATTGCTATCAGGTTATACTGCTTTCAATATGTTGTATTTTGAACTGTAAGGGGATTGTAAACTCAGGCAATAATTCCGCCAGTCCTTCGGAACAGGAAAAACTTCAATATATTTGCTAAACGTTAAGTGAAATTTCATTGCCTTGAGTTTATTCTCTATGTGTAGTACATTGTAGTCGTGGTCTTCTATGATAAAGATATCAAAAAGGACATTAAGAAAGGGCTGATCCCAAAAGAAGTCGTAAAGCTTTTTACTCATGTATTCCAATCTCTTGATCAGACAAAAGATTTGAATCTTTTTGATATCAAACAGCTAAAAAGTAGTTCTTCCAAAGAGTACTATCGATTGCGAAAGGGAAAGTACAGGGCAATATTTACAATCGAAGATCAAAACTTTTATGTCCATGCAATTGCAAAAAGATCGGAGGTATATAGGAAATGGCCGTAGTAAGTGTCCGTTTAAATGAAGATGAAGAAAAGATTCTATCTTTTTTAGCTGATTATTTTCATGAAGATAAATCCTCTCTTTTTAAGAAGTCTATGTACGAGCTTTATGAAGACATACAAGATTTAAAGCTCATTGAGGAGCACATTGAAAATAAAGAGAATCCAGAGTTTATCTCTGCTGACGATTTGCTTGAAGAGTGACAGACGGCGAAGAAAAATCACTTAACAACGAATATGCGGTTCCGCCTTCGGCATCACCCAAATTGCCTGCGCTTCGCTCCAGCAACTTCGTATATTTTCGGAACGTTAAATTCAATTCCTGATTCTTTTCTGCCTCGCCATCCTTGACTCGGTTTCGGAGGATTCACTTTTTTAGGTCTAGGATACCTTTTTCTGAGCTAGCAAAGATACCTTTCTTTATTCCCAATATCGGGACGGTTCATCCCCACTACAATGCTCTTTGATTCGAGCGATCGGCACTGCTGGGCTCCTTTACCTGATCGTCTTCAGAAAATGACGATGCAGCCCGCAGAAGCTACCTATTTGGGTGATGAAGCAGAATCCAAAGCAGATGCCTTTAGCCGCTGTATCAACTTTCTCGGAGAACGAGGTAATGCTATTGCGTGTCAGAAAGGTTGTCGCTGATTGAACGATGATATCATGAACCTTACTACATCAATTGATAAGTTACAATTCTATTTCGTTAACCGAGAGGTCATCGGACACGGAATCTGCAAGAGAGAAAGATTGGTTGTTGGATAGAGGGTTTTCTTACATACGCGTAAAAACAATGGCTTGATTTTGATTTCAGAATTGAAAATGGTGAACCATTACATGAAGTTCAGGAACGAAATATCAATGAAATCGAAAAGATTCTGAGTAATCATCAAAATCAAAATATTGTTATAGGAACACATGGAACTGCTTTGTGTACTATTCTAAATTTCTACGATGCTCAATTTCATTTTGAATATTTTCAATCCAATGCGGAGAAGATGCCTTTGTTAATAGAATTACAATTCAACGATTTGTCATGTATAGCAATGAAAGAATTGTATACGGATGCTTTGGCGAACGGCCTATAGCAAGAAATATATGCTCCGCTGCGTTCTAAACCTGGGCTCTTTTGCACAGGCTAATCATTTTTTACATTGTAGTGATCAAAGTTGTGATTGACTCAGTACCTACCCAGTGTTAGGATGATTTCACCGACCGAAATGGAGGTCCGATGATGCCGAAAAATAGCGTAAAAGCAGGATTTATTCCTCTTTATCTCAAGCTGTATGACGATGCAAACCCAGGCGGGCATGATATTTTTACGCCTTTTATTCAAGCGGTTCAATCAAAACTCGAATCTTGCGGGGTATCTGTAGTTACTCCCGGTACCGTGTTTGACGCGCCTCATGTTGAGAAAGCTTCGCGGATGTTTGCTGAAGAGAATGTCTCTTTCGTGGTAACACTGCACCTGTGTTATTCACCGAGTTTTCTTATCGCCGATTTTCTCGAGGGATTGAATCTTCCTCTCTTGGTTCTCGACACCACACCGGAAGCCGGTTTTGATGGAATGAAAGATGACTATCTCATGCGTAACCATGGTATACACGGTGTGATGGATCTAACGAGTGTTCTGAAATCGCGAAACGTTCTGTTTACCGCGATCTCCGGTCACATGGATGATGAAGTTTTCGGTTATAAGTTTGATGATACGGTATCCGCTTTTAGGGGCGCGGCCTTAATGAAGAATCAGAAAGTGGGAATTACCGGCAGTCCTTTTGAAGGAATGGGAGACTTCTCGGTAGATTTCGACGTTTTGTCCGATCAGTTTAATACTCAAGTATGCGACATCAAAGTAGACAGGATTATAACCGAGGCGGCGGCTGCGGATGAGAACGCCGTAAAAGATCGGATTCAGCAGGACGCTTCATCGTGGGACGTTTCCGGAATTTCCAACGAAGAGCATGAACAGGCGGTTCGGGGATATCTGGCCCTGAGAAAGATAACCGACGAAGAGAACCTCACCGGATATACCATGAACTTTCAGCATATCGGCGACGGAATGCCGACACCGTTTTATGGATGCAGCGGTTTGATCTCCTCCGGCATCGGCTACGGCGGCGAGGGAGATGTGCTTACCGCGACGCTTGGCCGGCCCCTCAACGCCATGTCCGAGGCCGCGAAGTTCGATGAGTTTTTCTGCGCCGATTGGAAGAATAACCGGATATTGATGAGTCATATGGGCGAGGCCGACAGCCGCTTTATTAAGAAGGGTTCAACCTCTTATTTGATTAGCCGAGAAAATCTGCTCAATCCTTTTCGGAGTGTTATCTATCGATTCCGGGCCGAGCCGGGCGAGGTGACTTTCGTGAACCTTTCGCCTGTTCGCGAGGGCGGCTATCGATTGGTAGCAGGTTTACTCGATATTCTCGATGAACCGATTCTTGATGAAATAGTAGGACCTCATTATCAGGTGGGCACCAGAATGGATGTCGGTGATTTTCTCGAGAAGTATGCCGCCGTCGGGGGAGGGCATCATATCTTCATTGCCAGGGGCAACCTGCTCTACAAACTCTCGGTGTTCAGCAAGCTGCTCGGGTTTGATTATAAAATCGTAACCGAAGGAGTATAGGATTATGTTGTTTGAAATTAAGGATATCGATCGGAAATGCTATGAGCAGGAGTTTAAAAATCGACTTCCTGCAAAAATGATCGATTGTCATACCCATGTGTGGACCCATTCCCGCAAGGACGAAGGTGAGAAGACTGATCAGCGCCTGGTTACCTGGCCCGCCCGTGTTGTCGCGGTAAACCCGATTGAGGATCTTCAGGAGACCTATCGCCTTATGTTTCCTGATATGCAGGTAACGCCATTGATTTTCTCCGGTGTTACACCGATTGATATGATTGAAGAACTGAATGCCTGCTCTCTCGACGCGGCACAGAAGGCTAACGTGCCTTCGCTGCTATATGTCCATCCGTCGTGGAGCCCTGAGCTGCTCGCGGAGCGGCTGATCTCCGATAAACGTCAGGGAATTAAGGTGTATCTCAACAATGCGCCATCCTATCTTCCCGGGGATGAGGTGAGGATATATGATTTTCTACCCCCCGCTCATCTCGAGGTAGTGGATCGTCTTGGTCTGATTGTCATGCTGCATATACCGAGATCTAAACGGCTGCGGGATCCGGTAAATATTGCTCAAATTCTCGAGATAGAAAAAAAATATAAAGACCTTCATCTCATCCTCGCTCACGTGGGCCGGGCCTATTGTAACGAGGACGTGGCTGATTCTCTTGAAATCCTTTCCAAGACTGAGCGGCTGGTGTTTGATCTGTCCGCCAACACCAATGCATGGGTATTTGCCCGGACCATTGAGGCCCTTGGTCCCAAGCGCTTGCTGTTTGGAAGCGACCTGGGTATTACCAGAATGCGGATGCGCAGGATATGTGAGGACGGGATTTATATCAATGTTGTACCCAAAGGGCTGTACGGCGATGTTTCCGCGGATAAAAACATGCGGGAAACCGAGGGTGCGGACGCTGACAGCCTTACCTTTTTTCTCTATGAAGAGATAAAGTCGATTCTGGGTGCGGCGGATGAGACCGGTCTCAGCGACAGCGACCTCGAAGATATCTTCTATAATAATGCCAGAGCTTTTATCGAAGCATCCGGCTACACTTTCACCGGCTGATGCGCTGCATATGAACCATGGAGTCCAGCTCATCGGATTTGATCTCGGCACCAGCGCGGTGAAAGCCGTGCTGACAGATACCCGTGGAACCATACTTGGTAAGGCTTCGCGGCCGGTGTCGCTCATTCATACCGACGAGAATTATCTAGAGATCGATCCGGATTTATACTTCGACAATGTCGTGGACATCATACGCGAACTGGCTGACGTCTCCGGTAATCCGCAGAGCGTGAAGGCTATCAGTTTTGCCGCCGCCAGCGGAAACACCCTGCTGCTTGATTCGGATTACCGGCCGGTAATGAATACAATCAGCTGGCTCGATGGCCGGTCGGCGGGAAAAGCGGCAGAGCTGTGGCCCGAATTGAACGCGGAGCGAATATATCAGGATGCAGGCTGGCCGTGGAGCGGCGGATTTCCGCTGGCCCATCTGGCTTGGATCCGAGACTTTCGGCCGGATGTGTGGAAGAGCGCCCGCTATTTCGCTATGAACAACGACTATCTGTACTACCGGCTCTGCGGCAGGCTTGTTGTGGATCCTTCGAAGGCAACCACTTTTTACCTTCAGGATCAAATTTCACGAACCTGGAATACATATCTGCTCGATTTCCTCGGAGTCGATGAATCGAACCTTCCAGAAATTCTGCCTTCCGGATCAGCCGCGGGTAAGCTCCTGGCCGATATCTGCGAAGCAACCGGACTGACAGGCGGAACTATGGTTGTTACCGGTTCTTTTGATCACCCCTCCGCCGCGCGCAGCACGGGTATTTTTGAGGAAGGGGATGTTCTCATCTCCGCCGGCACCTCATGGGTGGCATTTGCGCCGGTTCACGACAGGAATATCGGTCCTGAAAACGGCATGATTGTGGATCCATTCTTGTCCCCCCAGGGATGCTGGGGGGTGATGTTCGCTCTCACGGCTGTGGCTGCTAAAATCGACGGGTTGCTGAAGGCGCGGTTCGGCGACATCCCTGACCTTTATGCCCGGTTTGATCGAGAAGCCATGAAATCCGAGGCCGGAGCCGGAGGGCTTCTGATCGATCCATGGAAACAGGCGGCCGATGAAATCGCGGATATCGGTACCGAAGTTGATGACAGCGCCTTTGCCAGAGCCGTTATGGAAGGCTGTGCCTTCCTTATGAAACAGAAGATGGACAAATTGGACGGGGCTCTCGAATCCGGAATGCAGAGAATCGTCATGGTCGGCGGTCCGACCAAGAGCCCGGTATGGCCGGAGATTCTCTCCGCGATACTCGGCACCCGGATCTCAATTCCCGAAACCGGAGCCCATGCCGGCGCTCTGGGTGCGGCGATTATGGCGGGCATCGGCACCGGTTTTTTTACCAATCTTGCAGACGGATGGGAAGCCATGAAGTCAGGAGAGCGGATAATTGATCCAACGCCGGTGCAAACCCTGCGATATATGGATATTTACAAAGAGTTCTGTCAGAAGTTCGAACTCGATTAATTTGATACGAAAGCGACCCAAAACAGGAAGGAGTATTTATGTCAGGAATTAGCACACGTATTGCGAGAGTCTTCGATGGTAAGAAAAATCTAGTAATATCGGCTCTCGATCATGTAATGGAATATGGTGATCAGCCGGGTATTGAGAACGCCGAGAAGGCGATTGTAAGCTGCATGGATACCGACGCTCTCCTTCTGCCTCGTTTTATGCTCAAGCGGCATGGCGATCTTTTAAATCGGAGAAGCTGCCCAATTCCCGTGATCAGGATTAACTGGACATCGTCTTTTTACTACCCATTGAACTACCGAAAGGGATTTACCACTATCGCTACGGAGGTCGAGGAAGCCGTTGAAGCCGGCGGTGAGATGGTGATCTGTTCTCTTTTTCTCGAGAATGAAAACGAAGAGATGGAAACCGAAAATGTAAGGGTCTTTTCTGAAGTGGTGCGCCAGAAAGAAAAGCTTGGCATACCTCTCATCGGCGAGTGTTATGTCGTTGAACACCAGGATATGACTCCCGAAGAGGTACAGCAGAAAGTGAAGCGGGTTACCCGCGTAATGGCCGAACTTGGTGCGGACCTTATCAAGTGTTTTCTCACGGTAAATTTCCAGGAAGTGGTAGACAACCTGCCGGTACCTGCATTCACTATCGGTGCCGATAAACTCAATAGCGATTTAGATGTATTGAAGAAAGCCGCCGACAGCATTAATCAAGGAGCACGGGGCATTATTTTCGGCCGCAATATATTTATGTCGGATCAGCCGAAGGCCAT
>JABGPX010000492.1 GCA_018644745.1 Spirochaetales bacterium | reverse complement strand
ATTTCGAGAATCGAGTTCCACCATTGAGGACTGAGATTGTGCCCCTTATCCTTTATCTGAACGAGTTTGCCGATAGGTGCGTTGAGATTTTTAGGCGAGAGTGGTTTCGATCCGATTACGCCCTGACTACCGTATAGCTCATATACCGGATTTATCGCTTTCATCGCACGAAAACTGCTTTTAGATCCAGCCCAAGGATAGTCACGTGCCGCGGTAACCAAGAGTGCCCGTGGCGCGAAAAGCGACATCAATTGGTGCTGATCGACCGGTAATTGGCGTATTTTGAAATTGAAGGTTTTATATACCGAGTTGAACCAGGTCGGGAAATAGTGGTTCATAATAAATACCGGCTCCTGAAATACCGAACGCCGATTAAGTGCCTCCGCCCCGGTCCCGCCTTGGTGCGCGACAGTTACAGCAATCCTGTCGTCAAACGCCCCGGCCAGGAATGCGGATTTTCCTCGGCGGGAATGGCCGATGACGGCGATCCGCTCGGTATCAATTTCATCAAGGTTAACCAGGTAATCGATGACCCGCGAATAACCCCACCCCCATGCGGAAATAGTTCCCCATGCGGCATCGGTTCCGCCGGCTTTCTCTATACTGGACTCGAGCAGTGCCGAGTGCAGATCCGGGCTCTCAGGTTCGCGGCCTCGGTACAAGTCATCATCATTAAACGAGACGACAGCATAACCGCGGGAAAGCAGCAGCTCCACGGACCAGAAGTTGGTCATGCGTCCTCGCTGGTTGCCGCAGAGCACAGCTCCCGATGACGGAAATGAAATACCATCATAGTGATGTATTGAATGGTTACCGCAACGATTAAGCGTGATAAAAATGGGAGGATTTTCCTCGGCAACAGGAACGAACATCGCAAGAGTCATTGTTTCTTCAAGGAGTTCACCTTCGATCGTGAATCGGATCTCGATTTCCCGGTAAGAAGCGAGTCCCGGAATAGCCTCTGGATCTTCCTTTGTTATGATGAAAGTGAGGTCAGGCGTTTCCGGAAAGTAACCGTATACGTAATATTGAAACAATTCGCGTATCTCGTCACGACGGGACTGGGTCCATTCTGAAAGCGATGTTATTGGTGATCCGTCTATAGCGTGCAACGCGTCCGGCATGCCGCCTTTTTTTACCAGTTCTACTTCGATGGCAAGCAGAGGTGAGCCGCAAGCCGTTAGAAATAGATAACATATCAGAGAAAGATATTGAGATATTCTTGTCAACCGAAATCCACGCATACCGGCACCGCCTTCAGTGTGTGTTCAATCAACTTACAATGTAAGTCTTTCCTGAATAAAATACCTTGCAATTTTAGTCAGGATACCATATTTTTAACAAATAACGTGTTAGATAAAAGTGCAGCAATCGATTCTATAACCAATAACCTTCCCATCCAACCGACGCCATTTATTGGTCGGGAGGCGGAGGTAGCACGCGCGGCAGAGAAGTTAGCGAACCCCGAAACTCGGCTATTAGTCCTGACCGGCCCTGGCGGTACAGGAAAAACCCGGCTTGCATTGCAGGTTGCCATCAACGTAATTGAAAAGTTCAAGGATGGAGTTTTCTATGTACCTCTCGAGTCCATTAGTAACGCGGATTTGGTCATAGGAACTATTGCGCGTCAACTCGGGATTCAGGACAGAAGCAAAAGGCCTGTTAGCGAGATACTCAAGAACTATCTGAAGGAAAGGCAGATGCTTCTTGTTCTGGATAGTTTCGAGCACGTCATGCCTGCCGCGTCTTCCGTAGCTGACCTGCTGGCTTCCGGCACCGGGTTGAAGATCCTGGTTACCAGCCGCGAAATACTGCGTCTGCAAAGCGAGTGTGATTTTCCAGTGCCGTCATTATCACTACCTGATCGGGAACATGAAATAGATCCCGAACAGGATCCCGTAACCCTGCTGCTTCAATATGAGGCTGTAGGTCTTTTTGTAAATCGGGCGGCAGCGATTCAGCCGGATTTTGAGATGAATGGTGATAATGCATCAGTAGTTGGCGATATCTGCCGTCGTCTTGACGGGCTGCCATTGGCTATAGAACTTGCAGTTGCGCGGTTACGATTGCTGCCTCCACGGGAGATGTTAAAGAGACTTGATAAGAGCTTGTCTTTTTTAATAAGAGGAGCCAAGGATCGCCCATCCCGGCAGCAGACCTTGAGAGGGACAATAGACTGGAGCTACGATCTTCTGGATAAAAGAGCGAGGAGAATATTCAGACGATTGTCTGTCTTTGCTGGTGGATTCACGTTGAATGCGGCAGAGGACGTATGTCGCCCGAGTAATGATATGGATTATGACGTTCTGGATGATATTGCTTCTCTCGAAGAGAAGAGTTTGCTAAAGCGGGAAGCGTCACAGAGCGACTCAAGATTCGCGATGCTGGATACGGTAAGGGAATATGCAGAGGAACGATTGGCTGATAGTGGTGAAGCGGAAGAGGTGAAAAGAAAACACGCGGAGTACTTCTGTGCTTATGCAGCGGATGTCGGCCCAACAGTCGGAGGGCTTAATCGAATGGCTTCGCTGAACAGGTTGGAAAGAGATCACAACAATTTCCGATTGGCATTGGCTTGGAGCTTCGAGAGCGGGGCGGAGGAACTCGGGATTGACCTAACCATTGCGCTGGACAGCTATTGGGAAGCGGGACATCCCATCGAGGCTCTGAATTGGTACGACAGGGCGATCAGGGCCGGAAATACGCCATCCTCTGCACAGGCGCATGCGCTCTGCATGGCTGGTCATAATAGGTGCAACCTGGGAGATATGAAACGGGGTATGTCGCAGATCGAACAGGGTCTCAACATGGCTCGCGGGTTGGCACATGCTAAGGGGATTGCAGCCTCGCTTAAACTGTTGGGGCAATGGTACTTTGACAGCGGCAGCGAAAAGGCGGCAATGTACCTCGAGGAGTGCATCGAGGTTGCGAAGGAATCTGACCTTACTTGGGCAATACCCGGTGCACTCTTGCAGCTGGGGGAGTTAGCGGCGGGTGATGGAGATTTAGAACGAGCTCAGAGCCTTTTCGAAGAAGCCTTGGTTTATTGGGAAGAGGACTCTAATGTTGTTGGGGCGGCTTTTGCCCGAATGAACATGGGAATGATCGCAGCGCTGCAAGGTAAGTTCGAGCCGGCGATCGCAATTCTTGAGCAAAGCCTGACAATAATTAGGCAGCCTGGTAACAAGTATTCAATTGCCATAACACTCTTACGGCTGGCAAGCATTTATCTGAAGCAGGGAAACCTGGCGAGATCGAAAGTGCTGCTTGCGGAAGCGATGCCTTTTTTTTGCGAGATAGCAATAAAATGGGGGGTCGCTTTCGGCCCTGAGATGGTTTCTCATTGCTTGATCCTTTTTGCAGACATCGCAAGGATGGACGGCAGTATCGAGCTGGCGGTGAGGTTATTGGGTGCGTCGGAAAAAATACACGAACCTATTGATTTGGCGATGGAGCCCTGGCGTGAAAGGTTCGATGATATTCTTGGCGCCGTCCGTGAGCAGCTGGGAGAAAGGGAATTTGATGCGATATGGAAGGAAGGCCAGGAGATGTCCCTGGAACAAGCTGTAAGTTATGCACTTGATACCGCGGAAAGAGCCGAAACTCTTGAAAAAGAGGTTAGAGCCAAGGCTGGTAAACCGTTTCCCGATGGGCTGTCCAATCGTGAAGTCGATGTGGCGGTACTCCTGGTGGAAGGCCTTACCAACCGTGAAATTGGAGAACGCTTGTTTGTAAGTGAAAGTACCGTTGCGAATCACGTTCAAAGCGTGCTAAACAAAACCGGCAGTGGTAACCGTGCCGAGGCTTCCGCGTATGTAATTCGCAACGGTCTGACTACCTGAATAAGCGGGACCGCTTCAGGCGGATTATTCGCCGATTCAGTCGAATAAAAAAGGATCTCTTATCTCCGGAACCGTCTGGTTCAGGAATCTCAAGAGCATCTTTGGGTGTTCCATGCAGTAGTAGTAGGAGGCCAGGATGAAATTTTGTGGGCCGCGAAAATAAGTAAAGAGCGTGACGTCCCGATAACTGGAGAATTTCAGTACTCCTCCCTTGCTCAGGATACGCCGGCGTGTCTCGGGGTTCATCAGATCAACCTGGACAACGCCGGCGATTAGCTCATTTGTCGCGTGTGGCAGTCCCGGAGAAACCAAGGCGTTCATGTAGTGTGCGAACTCATGTACGATAATCGAGTAATACATATTCGCGGATTTATCACCCAGGTAACCCTGCCGCTGAAACTTCGGGGATTTGAAATGAACAATCCAAACACTCATTGAATCGTGATCAAACAAACCCATTGATTCGCTTGGTGCTCCGCCGCTGATTGTAAGCCTATCTTGAAAAAAGATGGTCGGCGGCAAACCTTCCGGAATAGAAAAGCCGAAGTTTTCATAATATTTCTTCACATCGCTAAACGCTTGGATTGCCAGGGTCTCCTCAAAATCGGTGGCGTTTTCGATCCAGGCTGCCCGATCTGCCCAAGCGGAAACCGCGACCAAACATAGTATTCCCAACAGCACCTTATCCTTTCCAATCATCGGTAAATCCCCTTATTATTTCTCTTCTCTCTCAGATATCTGATAAAAAAAGTAAGGTAAAAAGGAGACATCGGTAATCGACTGATCTACCCAATTTTTGCGGCAAGGCTGATTGGGCAGAAATGCCTACTGCTTAGGAGGAAATTGCGAACTGATATCGATGAGATATGTGTCCCTGAATAGTTGAACGCGCCGGCATATCACGGAATTGAAATCGGCCGACCGATGTTTCTACTTCCTCAGGGCGTCCTGTTGTTACACTTGTAGTTGCCGGCACATATTCCGGGATCATGCCGTAATGCGCAAGGGCAGAATGAAGACTGACGTACGACGGCTTTTTCCGCCTGTCTATCGTAAACGGGTCCTATCCTTGCGAATGATTTACACCGCGGAAAGAAAATCCTCCGAGAGAGATGCGGCCAAATGGCCGGCAACACGAAATGATATAGATGATATTTGCGAAACTGCTTGGATCTATAACTATTGCCGGTGTTTTGGGGAAATCCATAATAGTTCTGACAACATTATTCCTTGCCATTTTAGTCAGGAAATACTAAATTTGAAGCCTTATTTGATGTAAGATTCCATGTTGATAGTGAGGCGTCTTTACTTGAAGGAAAGTCGGAATCACATGTCCGAAAGCAGCGAATCAGAAACTTCTTTTACAAATAACCTTCCCGTACAATCTACGCCGTTTTTTGGTCGTGAGGCCCAAGTCGCACAAGTGGCCGAGAAGCTTGCGCAATCCGAATCGCGACTAATAGTCTTGACAGGTCCCGGCGGTTCGGGAAAAACCCGACTTGGGCTGCAGATTGCTACCGAGATGATCGAAGAGTTCAAAGATGGAGTTTTCTATGTTCCGCTTGAGTCAATTACTAATGCACAATCGGTTATAGCGACGATTGCTCATGAGCTTGGCCTCAAGGAACGAAGCAAAAAGCCAGTCGGGGAATTACTAAAAGGTTATCTTAAGGAAAAGCGGATTCTGCTTGTTCTTGATAATTTCGAGCAGGTTACAGCAGCAGCTCCTTCGGTAGCTGAACTACTTACTATCAGTACCGGGTTAAAAATCCTGGTCACCAGTCGCGAAATCCTGCATCTTCAGAGTGAATATGATTTCCCGGTACCGCCGATGTCGCTGCCTGTTCAGAATATTGAAATACCGCCGGATTCAGACCCGGCAAGCTTTCTGCTTCAATGTGAAGCGGCACGATTTTTCGTCGAAAGGGCGACTGCGGCTCAGCCGGATTTTATAATAAACAGTCGGAACGGGCCGGTAATAATCGACATTTGCCGTCGGCTTGACGGATTACCCCTGGCTCTGGAACTCGCAGCCGCACGTATACGAGTATTACCGCCGGAGGATATGCTTGAGCGACTTGATAAGAGCTTATCGCTGTTGACCAGGGGGGGTAAGGATCGCCCGGCGCGGCAACAGACGTTACGAGCAACAATTGATTGGAGCTACGCTCTGCTGAATGAGGATGTGAAGAAACTTTTCAGATGGCTGTCGGTGTTTTCAGGCGGACTTACAGTTAAGGCGGCGGAAGAACTATGTCGCCCGAATAGTGACTCCGATTGTGATGTCCTGGATGATATTTCATCTCTTGAGGAGAAAAGCTTACTCAAACGGCAGGAGCCTCTAGGTTTACCAAGATTTGCGATGTTGGAAACGGTACGCGAGTATGCGATCGAGCGCTTAGTAGAAAGCGATGAGGCAGATGACGTGAGAAGAAAACACGCAGAGTACTTCCTGAAGCTGGCAGCAGAGGCCGATTCTAAGCTTTTCTGTCCGGACCATAAGGCGTGGCTGAATAAGATTGATAGAGAATCAAACAATATCAGAACAGCATTGGATTGGACTTTAAGCGGCGGTCAAGTAGAACTCGGGCTCAAGTTGATCGTTGTGCTGGGCAACTATTGGCAAGTGGGGCATAGAATCGAGTCCTTATATTGGCTCGAAAAGGTTTTAGGCGCCGGTAGTTCACCATCTTCTGAGCTCGCACATGTGCTAAGTATTGCCGGGCATTCTGCCTGCGATCTTGGGGATACGAAAAAAGGCATGTCGCTTATTGAACAGGCACTTTCAATGTGCCGTGAATTGGCGAATGC
>JABGPX010000325.1 GCA_018644745.1 Spirochaetales bacterium | reverse complement strand
CAGTTCTGGTCAAATACCTTCACCGACTCTTACGTTAAACTACCGAAGACAGATCCGGCGCTGAAGGAACTCAAGGTATTAGAGGATCTCGCATCCTTCCATGCCCAGTACAAGGGCAGGATCTACGGTAATACCGATCCTGATCCGAAGCCGAAGTTCTTCTCAGGTGAAAATTTCAATAAGTACGGAAACTTCGCGACCGAAGTGTATGATAAAATCGTCGAGATCGTGTACAGCGATACTGCCTACGATCAGATTGATGAAGAATGGGCCGCATGGACAAAGACAAAAATGTCTCAGGTTCAATCGGTACTCGACGAATTGAACGCGGGAATGTAGTAACATACCGTAAATATCGCTTCGCATCGCGATGTGATACGCCCCGTCGGCAAAGAGCCGGCGGGGTGTTTTTTCGCTGTATTTGGATATCTCTCCGAAAATGCTATTCAATCACATTCTCGAGTTCTCTGCGGTTCTTCATCATCCATGCCGCGCTGCGGCTGCGCCAAGCGATACCCCACAGCAGTTCGCCGTCCTTTGTTTCCGGGGTTATGTCCGCCTCAATTGCCTGATCAGCGGCATCAGACACGGCAAATTCGATCAACTTGTCCACAAGGCCTTTTCGCCGTTCCGCGGAAAGCCCGTAGCCGTCGAGGATCATACGGGCAAACCGGGCGCGTTCGATGAGCGGAGCAAGCCCCACTCGTTCCGCGACATCGTTATCATACAATTGGGCATTCAGCCAGCAGAGTTGAGCAAGCTCGAATAACGGATCCACCGGGCCGGCGGCTTCCCAGTCGATTACCGCCGAGGGAATTCCGTCAGTTGTTATGATGTTCCAGGGGCCCATATCACAGTGACCAATCACATAAGGCGGCTTGCCAAGATCTCGCCCAAACCACGGCCTCCATACGGCGCTGTCCGGAACCTTAAAACTGTCGGTTGCCCTGTGCAGATCCCGCAGCAGCCGACCGAGCACCGGGAGTGCTTCCTCTGTCCATGGTCCCGGAAAAACCATCTCACCTTCGATATAGGTGAGGGTTTCTCTGCCGCGGTTATCAAATCCTGAACCCACAACCCGCGGCGCTCCCTGAAAGCCTTTCCGCTCAAGGTGGCGCAGCAACTGGTGAACTGAGGATGCCCATATGCCGGTTTCCCGATGTACTACGTTACCAACGCGAGAAACGGAGGTTCGACCGCCTCCAGTCAATTCTGTCTCCGAATCACTGCCCATTTATCGGACCGTCCCGCAGCATCTCCGGGTGGGTAGGCTGTATTCTATAAATATATTGTTTCATCGTTTACTGCCTCTTTTTCAATGATCGTCCTTTTCAGAATGGAAATCTATCAATAAAATCCAGTGCATTGATTTCGCAGGTCATAGAGAGGCATTCAGCTCCTCAAGTGCCAGAAGCATTACATTGATATTCGTCTGGAGCATCGGAACCTCCTCGGGCCGATTCGCCACCGCAATAACTGAGAAATGGACATCCCTCCGTTCGGCGCTATCGGCGGAATTGATCAATACATGTTTGAAATCATCAGATGCCGCGTTAACCACGTCGTAGTGCTGCGGGTGGAATGTTAGCTGCAGTACCGATTTTTTCATGGTTTTACGAAGACTACCCACCGTACCGGGAACCAATCTCGTTTGAAGTACGACGATATTGTCGTTATGCGGGTGCTCTCCCCAAGCATCGTAAAGATGGACAGACGGCCCGCAGGAGTGAAGGTTGCACGGGAAATTTTCGGCACATCCATATCGATTTTGCACGTATTCGAACAACATCGCGTCCCATCGTACGCTGTATTTCTTGTAAAGAGAGGGCGAAAGCAAACACGCGGTATCGCCGGCGAATCCCAACAGGAGTTCCATCTGTATCGGGTAGACGGAGTGCATAAACTCGAGGTAACTGGTGCTCAACTCGAAGCTCTTATCCAAGAGCGCCTCGGCGAGCTCAGATTCCATTCCAAGCTCCGCGAGAAAATCGGAAGTACCGAGTAGAAAAATCCCCAAATCAACAAAAGATGGGAATCCCAGAAACCACTTTTTCTCTCCCGCATGCACATCCAGCTGCGAAACGTTCGAAAACGGTGGAATATCGTCCGGAAACGCCTTGACCCATCGTTCCCGCGATTGAAACATCTCGTGCACCTGAGGAAGGTTCTTCCAGTCCGGGATTGGTATGGCCGAGACCTCCGCCGGACTCATTCCCGCGTTGAGAGGATTTCCCTGTTCGCGATCCATCCACCAGCTGTAAGTGGTTCCGTCCCAAACCGGTTTTGGAGCCCCGAGAGCGGTGGCGATCATGTAGCGCGCGTCGTACCATTTCCAGGGTCTTGCACTATTACGACCAACGCTTTTGGGTTTATTTTCCGATGCATTCTCAGACCAGGTCGAACGAGCACGACCGAATCGTGACGAGAGCTCACCAATAGTGCGGTATATCTCATCGCTGCCATTGGATTTGAGCTCTCCAGCCATCTTGTTTTTGAAAGCGCGAAACGCAAAATCCTGCTCCCGCATCTCGTCGACGGTAAGCCGAGGATCCGGGCATATTTGGTGCGCCCAACTCTGTTCGAAGGTGATATCAGCAGTGATGCGGTTCTCGATATTCGCCATTATTTTTTTGACTTTGACACTAGATATATGGCGTACAACTTGGCGCTGGTTGATCTTGATCCCTCGAAGCAGATCCGGATTTTAAACGGCTCGCGGAAGTTGATCATGCGGCCATCCGAGCGGACGGGCACCTGCAATCCTGATTGGGTAACCGATATCGCATGCTCTCCGGAATAACCGGGCACGCCACGCTCCTTCCCGTCGAGCAGCTCTACTGTGAGCCGCGAATCCTTCGAAAGCCCCGAGGCGTTTAGGAATAGTGACCCCGGCCCCTCGAGCTGCAAATCCGAGGTAACCAGCGAAGCACGTCCGTCCTTGTAAGGAGTGAGAGCGCCGAATCGGTCGCGCTCGAGAATCGCGAGACCAAGGCCTCCCCGGGGCCGGAAGGGACTGTGGAATCGCGGATCCCAGGCGCCATACCAGATGTATGTCTCATCTCCGACATTCTCGAATCCTTGGCCCTGAATCAGGCCTCCCTGGTCCCACTCACCGTCGTCGCCGCGGCGTATGAATACGCTCTCTACCGCGGGTTCCCGGAAGTGAGTCCCGTCGTTACTCACAAGAAATCCGAGGTCAATCGAGTGTTCCGGCCAGTCCCGGCCGCCATGCCAGATTCCATACAGCCCGAGCAGCACGTTTCCGCGGTGCCAGACTGAGACTCCCTCGTGGGTTTCCTCGCCATGATCGGTGGCGAAATCACCATGCTGACCTTCCCGGACAAACGCGAGGGCAGATGTGGGTTGCCATGTGAGGAAATCTGCCGATCTGAACAGCGAAATCTTTCTACCCGAAATCTCACTTGTATTTTGATCTGTTCCCTGACCCGATATGTAGTACATTCCCTTCCAGGTATGCAAACCGCCGGCAGCCTCGAAGTGAATAGGCGGCAGAAAAAGCTGCTTTTTCGTGAATCGCTGATCGACCGGAGTGACTCCGTTTGCTATCTGCCACCGAAGTCCGTCGGCGCTGAAGAGCGGACAGAGAGTTCCTCCGCTCTTGACTCCGTTGTCGTACCAGAAGGTCTCAGCAGCCATCTTAAATAGTCGGCTTGGGTCCGGATCGTCGGGATCAATGATAACTTTTAGGTTAATCGCATTTACCGGGGCTGGTTCGATCAACAAAAGGTTATTGCTCTTGTTTCCCCGGTACTCCACCAGACTAAGGTCCGGACGTTGCCAGGTAATTCCGTCTTCGCTTTCTGCATACGCCGGACGGCATGCTTTTTCATGGCCTTCGGTGTTGATATCATCGTCGAACGCGACATACCAGAGTTTGTATTTCCCGGCATGACGAATGATTGAGCCGTAAAACTGGACGCCGAAGTTGTCGGGACACCCAGGCGCTCCGATTTCCAGTACCGGATTTCCCGAGTATTTCGCCGGGCTATTCATAATAAGTCTAAGATTCTCAGCATGCGGGATCGAAACGTCGTCGAACGAAAACAGCGCTGCTTCATCAACGGCTGTCGGTGAATTTGCCAATGCGGTTATGCTCTGTTCGCCATAGTCTACTCCTGTTTGGACGGTAGGCTTACCGAGCCGTGGTTATTTGTATGGCAGGCTAATCGTAAAGGTGGTTCCCTTATCAATGACAGATTCAACTTCAATGGTCCCTCCATGCTCATGAACAATTTTGTGGGTAATGGCCAAGCCCAGCCCTGTGCCCTTTGATCCCTTGGTTGAAAAGAAAACTTTGAAAAGCTCGCTACGATGCTCCTCGCTTACACCGTGGCCGGTGTCGTCTACAATAATCTTAAAGCGGTCCGGCTCCCGGCGGGTATGAATACAGATGACACCTGAATTTTCACTGCACGCATCCACCGCGTTTGTGAGCAGATTTAGAACGCATCTGTAGATACCTTTTGGATCTACAACGGTTGGTTTCAAGAGGGGATCGAAATCCGTTTTTATTTCTACTTTGATCTCTTTAGCGCCATTTACCAGGAGTTCGACGAGGTCGGAGCAAATGGTATTTATGTTCGCTTCTTCGTATTCGAGTTTCGAAGGACCGGAATAAGAGAGCATGTCCAGCACGAGATCCTTCATTACCTCTGTGTTACGTTTCAGAATTTCCCAACCCTGCTCTACCTGCTCCATGTTCTGCTTCTTAAATCCGATTTCCAGGATGAAGTTACCGCCTGCGATACCGTTTACTATGTTTTTTATGCAATGCGCCGCCCCGGCAATGCCCTGACCAAGGGCAGAAAAACGGGTCTTTTGCAGATTATCGCTGAGCAGCCGAGCGTTTTCGATAACGAGTGCGGCCTGAGCGGCAAGTACCGTGAGAACCTGCTCGTCGTGATCGGAAAATCCCTCATCGTTATTCTTATTAACTGCTTCCACCACCCCGATAAGCCTGTCCTGGCGTATCATTGGCACGGCGAGAATGGATTCAGTTGAAAATCCCGTTTTTTTGTCTGTTTCGCTATCAAATCGAGGATCCTGCAAGGTGTCTTTTATATTTGCTATTCTTCTATTTGAGGCGCACCATCCGACGACTCCTGCTCCCATAGGAATGCGAATTTGCTTTAGCTTTCGTTCAAAATCTCTTTCCTCTTCTTCACCTCTGGCGACTGAAAACTGCAATTCGTGGGCCTCTTCGTCATAGAGCGCGATTGAACATGAGGCCGCATCGGTCGCCAGAGTCGTTTCGCGCATGATTACTGAAAGAAGCTCGTCAAGGTCTGTCATCGAGGCCATGAACTTTTCGATGCGATACAAGTGATCAAATTCCGAGCGTGGGATATTTTGCCGCTCTTCAATACGGTTGTTCATCTTACGGTTATCCTAATGCCCCAACGATGGATTTTGGTGATATCGATAAATTTGTGTTCGTGTCGCATAATTCCCGCTAGAGCTTCAGAGCAGCTCGAATCGCATCCTGCAGCAATTCCGGATCAACTGGTTTATCTAAAAAGGCCGCCGGCGGGCCGAGATATTCAGTTACACCCCGCCGATCGAACTTGATGCCGAGGTCACGAGAAACACCGGTGAGCATTATTATGGGAATGTCACGAGTAACCTCATTTTTCCTGAGTTCATGGAATAGGCTGAAACCGTTCATACCCGGCATTACTACATCCAGGACAAACAAATCCGGAGTGACGTTAACCAGGAGTTCAAGGGCGTTGTCGCCGCTGTGGGAATGTATGAAATTGAAATCGCCGATTTCGAGTGCGATTGCCACAACAAACGCTCGTGCATCCGTCTGGTCGTCTACAACCATGATTGTTTTTTTATTTGTTGACATAATGTTAACCTTCCGACAATGGTATCCCGACATAGAAAGGAAATCAAGCGTGTTTTCGACAGATGTTATCCGTTGGACCAAATCGCTGACGCTCACCGACATGATGCAAGAGGGATGTTATGACCAAGGATAAGTTTTTGACCATACGTTGGAACAATCTGCTTTCTCTAGGGCTTGGTGTTCCAACCTTGTTATGCGGCGCTTTTTTTTTTGATATGATAGAAGCGACCGAGACATTATTATGAAAAACAATTCTAAAAGCCTCAGACAAGAAAATGACAAATAAGTTAGACATGAAACGGTTTAGAAATGAAATCCTTGAAATTCTAATCAGTCACATTAGAAATAAAAGGAATCCAGTTGAAGCTACCTTTCCTTGGCGTAAAAGCTGGGAATTCGTACTACATCATAGTCTGCGAGTAGAAGCCTGCGCGGAGCAGCTTCTAGGTAGTACGGTAGAGGTAACGTATTCCGATCGATACCTTGTCTCCGCCGCTTGTCTTCTCCATGACATAGGAAAGCTTGATGTAAATCTTGGACATGCAAAAAAAAGCATGGAAATAGTTAGAATGTATATCGGCTCAGCAAAACTCTATTTCATGTCTGAAAAAGTTGAAACGGATCGATTATTAATGATCATTGAAGGACATTCGGATAAAAATCAGCATGATGGTGATTTGATTTCTGCCGTCGTCAAGGATGCCGACACCCTCGACGAGCTGGGATTTCTCTCATTAATGATGGCTGCGGAGAAAGCGAATCGGGGGTCACACATGTTTTTTCACGAGATATTGTCGAGCAACGAGCGG
>JABGPX010000649.1 GCA_018644745.1 Spirochaetales bacterium | reverse complement strand
CTTGGGCTGGCGTTGTTCGTCGCGGTCCCACTTCCTATCACCGGTGCGTATACCGGAACTCTCGGTGCGTGGGTTCTTGGAATGGATCCTAAAAAAACATTCCTTGCGGTTTTTCTCGGAGTAATAATTTCCGCTACCGTGGTAACCATAGTCTCGTACCTTGGCATTGAAGCTCTATCCTTTTTTACCAAGCAGGTACACGCGTAGATGCGGAAGCCGCATCTAGATTCTCTCAACAAAGAACAGCGGAAGGCTGCCGGTCACATCGAGGGCCCTCTCCTCATTATTGCCGGCGCCGGGTCTGGGAAAACCCGGGTCGTTACAACCAGGATTTCCTGCATGCTTTCGCAGGGCATAACCCAAAAGCAAATTCTTGCTCTTACCTTCACGAACAAAGCGGCCCGGGAAATGAGTGAGCGGGTCACCGAAATGACCGGCGCAAAGCAGAAGCATCTTACTATTTCCACATTCCATGCTTTTGGAGTTCAGATACTTCGGCAATACGGCAATTATCTTGGATATAATCGCAATTTCACGATATACGATCGGGTTGATAAGATTTCCCTGCTCAAAGAAGTTCTGAGAGAAACCGGTATTTCCTCAGACAATGTCGATTTTTTTAATTTGACCGAATACATATCAGCGAAAAAGATGAAACGCAGCACTTCTATCGAGCCGTCGGTCGAAAACGACAAATTACTAAAAGAATACGCCGAGCATCTCAAACTCTATAACGCTTTTGATTTTGATGATCTCATATGTCTGCCTATTCATCTTTTTAATGAATATCCGGAAGTTCTAGCGGAATGCCGCGACCGCTACAAATACATCATGGTAGACGAGTTTCAGGATACATCCGCCTCACAGTATGAAATTGTAAGACAGCTTGCGCTGGAATCGAGAAACCTCTGCGTCGTAGGTGACGATGATCAATCCATCTATTCCTGGCGAGGTGCAAACTATGAGAATCTACTTCTTTTTGAAAAAAACTTTCCTGAAAGAATTGAGGTGAAGTTAGAGCAGAACTACCGTTCCTCCAGTGACATCCTCGCCGCTGCGAACAGCCTGATCGCCCACAACAGCAAAAGGAAAGACAAGTCGTTGTGGACAGGAAATAAAGAAACAAGATCAATTGTCCATGTTATTCCTGAAGATGAACATCAGGAAGGCGCATTTATAACAAGAACTATCAGAACCCAGACGATGAAGTTAGGCATACCGTACAGTGAATTTGGAATTCTCGTTCGTACCAACGGATTGATGGACATTCTCGAGGAAGCTTTGCTCGCGGACAATATTCCTTATCGTGTATCAGGAGGAACAAGCTTTTTCCAGAGAAAGGAGATAAGAGATCTCATCTGCTACCTGAAGGTCTTCGCCAACCCGGACGACGACGTAAGTCTCCTCAGAATACTAAATACACCCCGCCGCGGAATTGGTAAGTCATCGCTGATACGTCTCCGAGAATACGCGTCAAATCACAAGCTTTCACTCTACTCCACTCTCGCTGCATTTTCCGAGGCAGGTGATGACTCTCTCGCGGGCAGATCCCGGGATTCGATCAGCACCTTTGTTACTCTCATAAACGATTTCAAAGAAAGGATGCATAAGGGCAAAGGCATGTCCAAGACGCTGGCGGATATGGTCGGGGCAATTAACTACTGGGGGTTCCTCCTCACCGAACACAAAGACCGGGATTCTCTAGCAAAATACAAGTTCGGTAATATACAGAGGTTTATCGATCTGATGGATTCATGGGAGCGGGATCCCGACAATCTGGACCCTACCCTTTACAACTACCTGAACCGGATCGCCCTTGTTACGCGAGATGATTTAACAGATGACGGGGACAAGGGCAAGGTGAATCTTATGACTATTCACGCGGCAAAAGGCCTCGAGTTCACCGTCGTTTTTGTTGCAGGTGTGGAGGAGAAATTCATTCCCCATGCACGGGCTCTCGAGGACGACCCTGCGAATATCGAAGAAGAGAGACGGCTTTTCTATGTAGCTCTTACCCGCGCCAAAGAAAAACTGTATCTCTCCAGCTGCCTAAGACGCAAAGTAATGCGCGAGGTGGTAGATTCTCTTCCCTCCGCGTTTCTCGAAGAGATACCCTCTGAATTGATACGAGCTCATGAAGATGATCTGCCGGTAGCTTCAGAAGACGCCGGTGATTTTTTTGCACTCATGAAAGCCCGGCTTGGCAGTACCTGACAGCCGCTGCTATAGTTTCGAAGCGTGCGTTTTACAGGAGTAAAAATGTCCAACTATCCAGAAATCATAAAACACCTAAAAATTTATGGAAAGCGTGAGGATTACTGCGGCTGGCCAAGCGCCGCGGTTACAGATTCCGGTGAGATAGTTGTCGTCTTTTGTAAAACCGAAGAGCATATATCACCATCCGGAGCAATTCTCTCCGTAACATCATCCGACAACGGCGAAACCTGGTCCGCACCGACAACGATACGCGATTCTGTTATTGATGATAGAGAATCAGGACTCACCGTACTCAACGGGGGAAAAGAGCTGATGGTTCACATGTGGTCCAGCTTCCAGACCCCCTCGATATATGAAAACCTCGATGAGTTCTCATATCGTCCAGAAGTACTCAGCCGCTGGATAAAGGATGTAAGCATGCTTGAATACAGGGAAGCTGAAAGTCTCCAGGGTTCGAGTACCGCCGCAACCTCGGATGGCGGGAGGACCTGGTCGGAGCCGGTACCGGGGCCTGATAGCATCCATGGCGGTGTTCAAATGCAGGATGGTTCTATTCTTATAGCCTCGTATAGGACCAAACACCCCAAAGTGGGTATCTACCGGGGCTCCGGAACGCCTTTTACCTGGCAGCTGCGGTCCGAGATTGAAGGATCTCCCTTACAGGCCAGCAGATTTGGAGAACCTCATATAGCGCTTCTTCCTTCAGGCAGGGTCATTGTAATGCTTCGATCCACCGCGGTGCCATATGACGATTCTTCCCGCAGGAACCTTCTCTGGTTGACCTATTCTGATGATCAGGGCAAAACCTGGGTTGAGCCCTATCCAACACCGCTGTGGGGATTTCCGCCGCATCTTTTAGTATTGTCCGACGGGAGAGTCCTCTGTACTTACGGATACCGTCGTAGTCCTTTTGGGGAACGCGCTTGTATTAGCGACGACGGCGTAACCTGGAGGGCCGAGAACGAAATAATAATCCGTGATGACGCTGAAAATGTAGATATAGGCTACCCGGCCTCGGTAGAAGTCCAGCCGGGAAAGATACTCAGTGTGTATTACCAGCCTATAGTCGAAGACGCACCGGCGACTATGGATCCGCCGGATCCGCTTCGCTCCAAACCCGATATATGGGCAAGTATCTGGGATATACCTACTGCACTATAGAATTGCTTTCTTTCCAGCGATTTGATGTTTCATATAGGTCGCTAATCATTTCGTCGGCAATTGCCCAGCTCTCAATCCTCGCTCCCGCAGCCTTATCATGCCCTCCGCCCCCAAAACGCGCAGCGACAGTGTTTACCGCCGGACCATTGGACCTTAGTTCTACTCGTATATTTTCTTCTTCTTCGACAAAAAACACCCATGTAGCTACTCCAGCAATAGTTGAGAGAAGATTGACGCTTCTCAACGCCGCCCGAGGTTTAACTCCCATTTGTTGAAAAATTGCTGATGGGAATTTCATGTACGCGACCAGCCCCTTCCGTATCTCGAAATTCTCGAGTATAAATCCCCGAAACCGGGTTTCCTCCAGGGACTCGGTATACAACTCTGCATATATTGTTTGCAAATCCACGCCGTAACTCAAGAGTTTGGCCGCACAGAGAAGAGTGCGCGAAGTAACTGATGGATACCTGAAACGTCCGGTATCGGTGATGATTCCATGGAGAATCAATTCAGCGCCAAGCTTCGTAGTTGAACCGCCCCATTCTCTCATGAGGTCCGCCACCATTTCGCAGCAGGACGCGTAAGCGGTATCCACCCAAACAAGATCACCGAAAGTGTCCTGCAGCGGATGATGATCGATTTTGATAATATACGCGCCGCTTTCCCATCTCTCTTCGGCGATACGCGGAGTATTCGCCGTATCTATAACGATCACAAGGGCATGAGAGAATGTCTGCGCTTCGACCTCATCCATGGCCAGCCTGCCGATCATGGAGGCCTTTAACTCACCTGTACAGTGCACGGATGTACCGGGGAATTCGGTTCTTATGAGTTCAGCGAGACCGAAAACCGAGCCCATGGCATCGCCGTCCGGATGCACATGGCTGGTGATAATGATGCTTTTATATTCCGAGATTTTTTGCCGAATTTTTGCATGCACAAATTAGTCCTGATCGAAAGATTGCTAGCCGTCTATCGGCTGCAGATTCCCGAGGGTCGGAACCATAAGCTGGTACACATCGAGATATTGCCCCACCGGGGCGATTATGTCTCCTGACTGCCCGGGAACGAATGTCTCCGGCGGAATATATGGAATAAGGTATTTATCAATCCTTATTACTCCCTTTGTGTTTCCCTGTTTAATGATGACGTTATAACCCTTACCCGTGTGCGGCTCTACCTCGACTATTTCCGCGCCTTCAATTTTTACTAGGAGCCCTTCATACTGTTCGCCGATATCAGCAAGCCGCACGGTTAAAGCTTCGGGTATGCCGGCTCCTTCCGTTATTAGATCGATACTCTCAATGTTCCCGATTTCCAGCAGTCCGTTGTAGTCTGAGACCATTCCGGTTACTTCTACTAAATTCCCCGGCTGCAGATGACGCCATCGTTTGCTTGAGCTGTATAGATAAACTCCGCTGCTGCCATCCTGCAGGTACCCGCTGTTCCCTATCTTGGCAGTCACAATGCCTTTGACTATTACTTTTTTTCCAATCTCTTCTGTTCTTAAGGTTTCAAGAGTGTGCTCAACTAACAGCTTTTCATAGTCATAATCCGGGTCAATTTCACCATGTATCCGGATTTTCGTTTTTCGCACTTCTGATTCAGTTTGAATCAACAGGTTATTGTACTTGTAGTCTCCGTAGAGAAACATAACCCATGCATATCCCTCTTTCACCAGCCGATAGTTCAGAAGTTCGCCGTCTACCCATATCCAGGCCAGCAGCCGGTCATATGAGTCATAGGTATCGCTTTCTGTGTCGAGTTCAAGCACAATTTCATTCGCGTTATTGAGGATCTCCGCAGTGAATTTTGTAGCGGGCCGTCCCCACGGATCAGCTCCATAGGTCGGGTGAGATACTTCCGGTGTATTCACCGCTAGAAAACGAGTGTCGATAGTCTCACCACTAATTATAAACGCGGCAGTGTCTCCATCGGTAGCATGAGCAAGCTCAACTCTCGCGCTTCCGTCTTTGAAAAGGTCATCTCCTACTTTTCCGGAAAACCTTGGTCCTCCGGCTTGAGAGGTTGCACAGCTAAACAGAAGCGAAACTATTGTCGCAATTACAACGGTACGGGTATGAAATAAGCGAAAAGATTTCATCTTGAATTCTCTCCTAAAGAACCACGAGTTAAACAAAAACTGCCCCGCTCAAGAGATAGATAATGAGCGGGACAGCAAACTTAAAATCCTACAAATTACTGGAACTTTTTATATGCGTTCTCCACCGCGGTTTTTGCATCTACACCGTTTAAAAGCGCGTCATCAATCGCACCGCCGGCTGCGAGCCGCACGTCATACGAGGTGAAATCGGAAGTGTAAAATCCGGGATCGTAAAAGTAGAAGTCACCCTGCGCCGGGCCGGATTCTTTCGTAGAATCGGTTCCTTCAGCCATGAAAGCCTTATACTCAGTTGAATCGATTACACTCTGCCTGGTTGGCAGATATCCGGTATGAGTAGTCCAGTAGAGGCTCGCCTCTTTTGAAGCCAGATATTTAATATATTCATAGGCTGCGTACACTTCTTCATCAGTTTTACCCTGATTCATTAGAAACACGTTTGTTCCCTGTTGGATAACCGATCCGACACCGCCTTTCACCTGAGGAATCGGCACGGAACTCCATTCGAAGAGATCAGAGCCAACATATGCCGATCCGGCGGTCGAACCGACATACATGTAAACGTCTTCGTTGTTGAAAGGCCCCGAAAGATACCGATCTTCCCCTGCGATTCTCCAATAACCCGCTTCGTAATTTCTTTTGTATAGGTCGATCGCCTTTATTGCCGCGTCGCCCTGGTTAAAATAAATGTTCGCCTGGCTGTCGGTATATTCCCCGCCATACTGCCGTGTAAGGGTAATGAAATAATTCGCCAGGGAATCGAAGCCAAATCCCGGTTTGCCGGTTTTCTCGAAGATTTTTTTAGCAAGGACCTCTACTTCAGCCCAGGTTTCGGGAGGTTCATATCCATTTGCATCAAAGAGGGTTTTATTATAAAAAAGAACCTCAGTTGACTTGTTGAATGGGAGTGAGAAAAAGATTCCTTCGGTGGTATACTGCATATTTTCGTCGCGGTACGCCTTAAGTATGTCATCGAAATCGGAGATACCGACCTCTTTATGGTCAATGTAATCGTTGAGCGGCACGACGATATCCGCCTGAAAGTATTCAGCGACCCAATCAGGATAGGCTTGTGCTGCTGTCGGGGCAATACCGGCTTTAATCGCCGCGGTTGTTTTCTGCTTCAGGTCACCATAGCTGCCCTGGAAAACGGGAACAACGGTAATACCTTTTTCTTTTCCGATTG
>JABGPX010000428.1 GCA_018644745.1 Spirochaetales bacterium | reverse complement strand
CTCTGATCGAATGAATGGTATAAAACGAGGAGAAATCTCACGGAGGTTCGATATCCCGCTCGTTGCAGGAACTGAAGTTCTGTATCACAGCCAGGAAAAAAAACGGCTACAGGATGTACTCACTTGTATTAAACATGGTGTGCAGTTAACCGAAGCAGGCAGCATCCTCAAATCGAATGCTGAGCACTATTTAAAAACTCCAGAAGAGTTCCAGGAATTGTATAACGACGTACCACAGGCCATCGAAGCGACTCTTGAGATAGCCGCAAGATGCCAGTTCTCTTTAGATTCGCTTGTGTACCGCTATCCATCCGAACTGCTGCCGAAGGGGCTGTCCACTGCTGGATGGCTTCGAAAGCTCACTCTTACCGGTGCTGATATAAGATATACAAGTTCTGTTCCAGTCAAAGTGAAAAATCAAATTGAAACCGAATTAGCTCTAATCGAAGAGCTGGAATATAACGGGTACTTTATAACCATGTGGGATATCGTTCAGTTTTGTAAGAAGAATGATATTATCTGTCAGGGTAGGGGATCCGCAGCTAATTCGGCTGTATGTTATTGTTTAGGAATAACCGCTATCGATCCAGTTCAGATGGATCTGCTGTTTGAACGATTTATCTCCAGGGAGCGAGCAGAACCGCCGGATATCGATCTCGATATCGAACACCGGAGGCGCGAAGAAGTCATTCAGTATATGTATACGAAGTACGGTCGCGATCGGGCCGCAATGGTGGCGAATGTTGTGCGGTATCGAAGGAAGTCTGCGATCAGAGAGGTTGGTAAAGTACTTGGTATACCAGTCACAGCTCTCGATATGCTTTCTAAGCTTACTTCTTACAGGGGAGGTACTGTTCAGGAAGCTCTTGACGGCACCGGATTGAAGTCTCAGGGCAAAAAGCTCGACCTGCTGATCGAACTGATTACTGAACTCCAGGATTTTCCCAGACATCTGTCAATTCATCCCGGTGGTTTCCTCCTCGGCAGTGAACCGGTGAGCGATCTTGTTCCGGTGGAAAATGCAACCATGCCTAACAGAACAGTCATCCAATGGGATAAGTATGACATAGAAGAACTGGGGCTCTTTAAAGTCGATTTGTTAGGGCTTGGAGCGCTCCACCATCTCCATCATTCTTTTGATTTATTAAAAACGCATTTGGGAAAGACATTGACCATGGCTGAAATCCCAATGGGTGATACGGCGACTTTTGATATGCTTTGCAAAAGTGATACAGTCGGGGTATTTCAGGTAGAAAGCCGCGCACAAATGGGAATGCTGCCGCGGCTTAAGCCCCGAACCTATTACGATATTGTTATTGAGGTCAGCATCGTTCGGCCGGGACCCATTGCCGGCGGAATGGTACATCCATTTCTTAAGCGTCGAAATGGAGAAGAACCGGTTACATATCCTCATCCATCTTTAGAGCCCGTGCTGAAGAAAACAATGGGGGTACCATTGTTTCAGGAACAGGTCATGAAGCTCGCAGTTATTGCAGCTGGTTACACACCGGGTGAGGCTGATCAACTCCGGAGAGACATGGCTGCGTGGAAACGGCAGGGAAGTATTGAAAGGCATCAGGAGAAGCTTATATCAGGCATGCTAAAAAATGGCATTTCAGAAAAATTTGCCATTCAGGTTTTTGAACAGATACGCGGATTTGGGGAATATGGTTTTCCAGAAAGTCATGCTGCGAGTTTTGCCTACATTGCGTACTGCACTGCATGGCTGAAATGTCATTATCCCGTGTTTTTTACTTGTGCTCTGCTCAATGCATGGCCTATGGGATTCTATTCACCTGCTACCATTGTCCAGGATGGAAAGCGTCACGATATACGTTTTCTGCCTGTTGATATTATGAAGAGTGAATGGTTCTGTACTTTAGAAGAAGATGGATGTTCGGGTAATGCAGATCTGAAATATGCCGTGCGTATGGGGCTTCGTTTTATACGAGGTCTTGGTGAAGCGGAGTATAATCATATTGAGGACGCCAGGCAGAAAGGTGCTGATTCTCTTGTGGTGTTTCTAACCGACTCCGGATTGTCTTCGGATGTACTTATCAATCTCTCACAAAGTGGAGCTTTTGAGTCTTTGGATCCAAACCGACGGTCATCTTTATGGAAGGCCCTTGGAAAGAATGGGCCTTTTCATAGAACTGCGGTTAATGGAACTGATAGTAGTAACCTATTGAATATTGAAGAGACTATACCCGATTTCATGAATCTCAATGATATAGAGACAGTTCTCTGGGATCACGCGTTTTCGGGACACAGCACAAATGGGCATCCATTGGAACCGTATCGAGACCAGTTGGTTAGTATTGGTCTTCCCGATTCAGGGCAGGTGAATGAGAGCAAACACGACACTGTTGTTTCTTACGCAGGGCTGGTTATCTGTCGTCAGCTTCCTGCAACCGCGAATGGAACCCTCTTCATTACCTTGGAAGATGAAATGGGATTTGTAAACTGTATAGTTTGGGATAGGACATTTCGCCAATTCAGGAATGTCATCCTGGCCAATACTTTCCTCGGTGTTACAGGCAAAATCCAGGCCGAACGGGGTGTCAGCTATCTTGTGGTGGATAAGGCATGGAAGCCTGATCTAGATATCCAAAGAGCCCACAATAAGAGCAGAGATTTCCATTAGGTGTTAACCTTTGGTAATGCCTCGCTAATTCATCGATGGTTTGAAGCCAGTTTCAGCAATAATCTTGTGGATTCCACCAAGTTCGCCAAGGGCTGACCGCCAGCCCTCTTCAGGCGATTTGGAGAAAATGTGCTTGGCTGAAGCGGGACGAACAACCCATGTGTTGTTTTCAATCTCTGATTCAAGCTGAGTTGGTGCCCAACCTGCGTAACCGGCGTAGAGATTTATGGGCGGGCGTTTGTCTTCAGGAAGCAGTGACCAGCCTTCCTGTAGATAATTCTCCAACAAAGGGAACGCCGGCTCAAATATCACATGCTCCAGTGGTGATGTCGCCTGCTCGCTTCGTATTTCACCCGGGAGGCCGGAGTGAATCGTAAACAGATACTGAGGCTCCATCGGTCCGCCCTGGTAAATAGGCAGTTTTCCTGCCGGTGTTTTTTCAAAATCCGTAACAACCTGCCCGAGAGTTACATCAAGCTGTCGATTTACTACAAGACCAAAGGCGCCTTCCTCATCATGGCTTATCATCAGAATGACTGTTTGTCGGAAATTGGGTTCTTGCAGATCGACTTCCGAAATGAGAAAAAAGCCGGTTAACCAGCGAGGAATCGAGTTTTTTTCGGTACGGTCTGAAGGATTCACATATGGTCTCCAAGTATCTGCCATTGTACAATACAACGCGTGAATGTACAGGGCCATCCAACTGAATGCACTATTCTCTATTCCGATAATGAGGTGTGTGCGGTAATAAAACCTCCCGGTATGTTTGTGCACCCGAGTGCGCTGGACCGAAGGGTTCCGGATTGCCGCACCTATCTCGAGCACACACTTCGTGCGCGTCTGTACAATGTCCATCGTATAGATCGACCCGCATCCGGGGTGGTCATTTATGCCCGTTCACGAGACGCCGCTTCAGATATTTCTTTCCAATTTCGAGAGAGGACTATAAAAAAAAGGTATCTCGCTGTCGTCCGTGGGCATTTGAATGACGTAATAAGGGCCGATAGTCCTATCGGGAATGAGCGGGGCTCTGACGCCGTACCCGCGAGTTCGAGGCTCATTCCGCTGGCTCATTCTGTAGTTGCCAAACCTGTAGGGAAGTTCGCCGAAGGGTGGTTCTCTCTGGTGGAAGTGGATCTCGAAACCGGGAGGCCGCATCAGGCGAGGCGGCACTTGAAACGAGCCGGTCATCCCATAGTAGGAGACACTCAGCATGGAGATCCTCATCAGAATCGGTTTGTGAAAGAGTTTACCGGGTGGCCGTATCTCGCACTGATGGCCTATTCGATTAGTTTTCGGCATCCGGCACAGGATCTCGCTATAACCTGCTGTGCGGGTATCCCGGATTGGTGGGAGCCTCTTCTCGACGGCCTCAGCCTACAGGTGCCGTCAGATATTAGCCAGGATGCGTCCGCGGTAAATATCACCTAACTGGTATATTCGAGCCCGACCTCGAGAACAGTCATATAGTTTTTAACCGGCATATAATCGGTTAACGAATTCCCCGTTCCGAGAGCCCAGAATCCATCAGCAAAACAGGCCTCAATATGCTCGCGGGTATATTTACGAAGTTCTTCCGTCTCGGCTCGGCAGATAACATCGACATCGAGACCGCCGAGAGGGGTAATCCGATCACCATATCGTTTTTTAAAGTCGCCGACCGGAAGGATTGCATCCTCATAAGAATGCTTTGCATCGATCCCGCAATCTATCAGGTCTTCGTATATTTCCTCTAAGTTCCCGCATGAGTGGAGAATAAAGGGCTTGCCCTGCGCGTGTGCAACCGCGGCGATTTCACGATAAACCGGAAGAACATATTTCCGTAGAACATCAGGCGGCAGAAAAGTTGAGGTTTTGAAGCCCAGGTCGTCTCCCTGCCTTAGCGCTCCGATGAAATCCATTTCGGCAAGCTGTTTGTCCGCGGCAATAATGAGCGAGCCGATTTTTTTGAACATTGCGTCAACCAGGTCAGGATAATCAACCATTGCCAGGGATAGCCCCACTACTCCCATGAGTTGAGATACCCATTCATATGGTCCCATGCCGACACCACCGACAATTTTTACGCCATCCGGAATGAGCTTTGATGCTTTTTCAAAGTAAGAGAATTCGATTGGTGATGAGGCCGCAGGCCATGGATATTCTTCAAATTCCTGCCAGTTTGTGATTTTTGCGTGAGACTCGCTGCCGATGCTTTTCGCGTGGTCTCCCGCCGCCAAAGGGCAATTGAGCATTACTTCCATAGGTACACAGTCGAAACCCATTGAAAGCCAGAAATCTACAAAAATATCAAAATACCCATCATCACTGTATGACATTCGGTTAAAAGATGTGCCGGTTTTTTCGGCAATAAAACCTGAGCTGGCGATGTGCTCGTAGAAGGGCAGGTGATTCGGTTTTTCCGTTCGATTTAATGCTTTTAAAAATTCATCGAAATTGGCTTCTCTCGCTATGGGCATGTCTATACAGCTCCTTTTCTCCGTGCTGAAATTATCATCAAGTATCTTCCTTGTATCTTGTCTTTCTCAGATTTTCAAGGTCTTTACGGCTTTATCTGCAGGGTCTGACAGGCGGTCCGAACCTTCTTGCGGGGATGATCCGCAGGATAGTATAGTCAGATAAATGTGATTTTATTGCAAGCGAAATATACGGAGTATCCATGAGCCACTACCTGACAGACAGCTATTTTCTGACGGCCGAAAAGATCGTTGCCAAAGCGAGGAAAAATGATGGACTTGCGCCGGTTGATCTGGACAGGTTCTGGGAAGACCAGGAAAAAGCGATTCAAGCGCCATTCAGCTCTGATTGCCCGCAGCTTCCGCTCGGAGTGCTGATGAGTAATGAGTGTGTATTTGCGGAATTAGCCGAACCTGAGGACTGGTATAGACTTCTGCACGATGATTCCTACAGAGTCTCTTTGGAGGGGCGATACAATGATGAATGTGAACGAGTTGTTGGAAAACGGCTTCTCGATGAGTTTGCCGTTCCTGCCCATATGAAATGGCCGGTGCCCAAGAAACTTAATGAGATATTTGAATCACCTGAAGAGTGGCATGTCTGGTCTTACTGGATTCGGGAGGCTGCCAATGGCCCGGATGAACTGGCGTCTCTTCTTGATAGAGTCGAAAGAAGACTCGAGAATCTGGCCGATTTTATACTACCGAGTAACTGGGCTTCTGAGAAAGCGCGCTTGGAATCCGAAGGATGCATACTCGGCCCTTACCGAAGCCAGCGCGGCCCGGTTACGTTCGCTATGTCAGTATATGGTGTAGAGAACCTTATCTATCTAATTCTCGATCAGCCTGATCTTGCCGCCCGTTTTCGCGATCTCATTCTTAAAGCTATACTCGAAAGAGCGAAGATCATCGATGATGAGGCTGGATTCACCGCAAGCGAGGTGCCGGGAGGATGGGGCTGGTCTGATGATAATTGCGCGATGTTGAATGCTGAGATGTATGAGTTCTTTGGTTATCCGATTGTAAAAGGCGTCTTCGACCGATACTGTACCCGACTTGAGGATGACAGAGCGCAGCATTCAGATTCAGCGATGGCTCATCTATTGCCCCTGCTCGGCAAATTAGGTCTGAATTCCGCGAACTTCGGTCCTACACTCTCTGTGACCGAAATTCGAGAGCACCTGCCTAATGCGATTATCCGCGGGCAGCTAGCACCTTTTACTTTCAGTAGAGATGAAGAGGTGAATCTCGTTGCTGAGACTTTACGTGATTTCCAGATGTCCAGGGAAAACCGCGGAGTTGTCTATTCCACTGCCGGCAGCATCAATAACGGCTCGAAGTTAACCGGCCTAAGGCTCATCATGTCGACGATTCAGCAGCACTGTCGGTACTGAGTATGAGGAAGGAATTGGCTGATAGGGATTCAAAACAGCGCTTTAGTGATAGGGTCGGTAATTATTCCCGCTTTCGGCCGGGTTATCCTTCTGCGATTGGGGAGATTTTGGTTGGCGGTTTGGGCGATACCGGACCATTAATGGCAGCGGATATCGGCTCGGGAACCGGAATTTTCTCCCGGCTGCTTCTCG
>JABGPX010000647.1 GCA_018644745.1 Spirochaetales bacterium | reverse complement strand
AGCAGCAATCCGGCGGAACTACTGGAAGGCAGGTTTTCTATATGACCTTTTATTCTGCCGCACTTACACTCATCCTTGTGATGGATCCTTTCGGAAATATACCCGTATTCCTGTCTCTCCTGCAGAGTTATGACGCGCGCAAGCGCAGAAGGATCATTATTCGGGAAATGATTATCGCTTTCGGGATACTCACCCTTTTCCTTTTCTTCGGCAAATACATACTCGCGGGTTTGCACATCTCACAACCGGCACTCAATATATCCGGCGGTGTTATTCTTTTTCTCGTCGCGATTAAAATGATTTTCCCCCAGACCACAGCGAACCAGGATACTGAAGCAAACGGAGAGCCGATGATTGTCCCTCTCGCTGTTCCGCTGGTTGCAGGCCCTTCGGCTATGGCCATCGTCATTCTCATCGCCACCCAATACCCGACCCGCATGCTTGATTGGTTCGCGGCTTTGGCCGTCGCGTGGGCCGTGACCGCGATAATTCTCTTCACCTCTGATTATCTGCGAAGATTTCTCGGCAACCGGGGACTCAAAGCGATCGAACGTCTCATGGGCATGATTCTGACAACATTGGCGGTTCAGATGCTTCTCTCAGGTATTCAGACTTTCTTCAGCCTGTGAAGCACATCGAAAAATCCACAATCTGTTTCACCTGACTGATGTGATTCCTTATAACATCGGGATTTTTCGTATGTGCTCGATGTTAAAGCAGCGGTTTCGAGAGATGCCCTGAAATTTCTTCGTCGAAGACGACGGCCACTTTGCCGCATTTCCCTTCCGCCATCAATGCGTACGCTTTGTCCGCTTCATCGAGAGGAAAGCGATGAGTAACCAGATCTTCAGGACGGACTCCCCAATGAACCAGCCTCTCTACCAGTTCCTCCATCTTCCAGAGACTGGTAACCCAGGAACCGAATATGGTTTTTTGATCGTGGATTATATCAGGACTTGGTGAGAACTCGACAGTTCCGCCCTCACCGATAAACACCGTCTTCCCCCATTTCCTGGTCGCCTGTATGCAGGTCAGCCGCGCGGAGGCGCTGCCGGAGCAATCGATAGTGCGTTCGCAGCCGGAACCCGCGGTTAATTTTCTTATAATACTATCTGTGTCAGCATTTGCAGGAATGACATGATCCGCAAGATGAAGATCCTTGGCTATCTGCATCCTGTCTTCCACCACATCTACACCGATGAGCATTCTGGCGCCCATCGCTTTCGCGAGCATTAATGCGGCCAATCCGACCGGTCCGAGTCCGGTTACCAGCACGGCGTCGTTTCCGCAGATTCCTATCTTCTCCAGCCCTTCATACACGGTACCAAAGCCGCAGGCGACCTGAGCGCCGTCGGTGTATGAAAGAGAATCGGGAAGCGGGATTAGATCTTTCTCCTCGGCAAGCATGTATTCCGCCATCCCGCCATCCCGCTGCCACCCGTACGCCCGCCGATACTTATCACTCGTACAGCTGATCATATAACCGCGGCGGCAGTCGTAACAGACACCGCAGCCGGAAATGTGATAAACGATAACCCGGTCACCTTCAGAGAACCTGCGCAATCCCGGTCCGCATTCCACGATCTGACCGCACGGCTCATGCCCCGCGATAACATCCTGATATCCCTCAGGTCCTTTTCCCAGATGTTCATGGTAAATCGCCCGAATATCGCTGCCGCAAATAGTGGATGATTTTGTTTTTATCAGCACCTCCCCGTGGCCGGGAACAGGGATGTCGAACTGCCGGAAATTGACCGTGCTGTCTCCGGGTAGCACCGCCCCGGTCATCCTGCGAGTCCTGTTTATACTCATGTTATTCCTCCTGGAAATTTGCAGCCAATTATGTCTTCCTTCTGGCTGCTGTTCAAGGGTAATATGAGAAAGAACTTCCTGCGCCTCGGTGCGAAGAGGAAACAAAGATGCGAATACCCACAAGATCGAACAAGAAACTGGCTTCGGTGCTCACGGCGGTGAACGCCAACATAGAGCTCAACACACTTTGGGAGGCCGCCAATGTCATGGCGGTAAAGCGGCTCTCGATGAGCGATCACGGACCGGTCCATGTCGCGATCGTCGCTAACATGGCAATAAAAATACTCAGGAATCTAAAGGCCGGCGGAGTCAGTCCTTCAATTGTGAGTGAATGGGAACTCGAAAACAACGACGCCGAGGTGGTTGTTTTCCTGGCATCCATCATGCACGACCTTGGCAACGCGGTCCATCGAGACTTACATGACGATTTCGGCGTTACCCTCGCAAATCGGGTCCTGCATCAGATACTCCCGGATATATATAATGATATACGAATTCGACAAATCATTATCACCGAAACTCTTCACGCGATGGTTGCCCATGACGCGGTGAATGCTGTCCACACCATAGAGGGCGGGGTTGTACGAATTGCTGATGGATTGGATATGCAGAAAGGCCGATCACGAATCGCCTTCGAGCTCGGTTCGATGGATATCTATAAAGTAAGCGGAATGGCGGTGGATACCGTAAGCGTGCTCACCCCGACCGATGAAAAACCGGTGCGGGTGGAGATAATCATGAACGATGCCGCGGGAATATTCCAGGTCGATTACCTGCTGAAAAAGAAGATACAGGGCAGCGGTCTCGAGAAATGGGTAGAAATAATCGCCAAAATGCGGGAAGACTCGGGGAAGGAAAAACTGATCGACACCTACAAAATCGAATAGGAGCCGAACTTATTTCCAATATGAGAAGCCGTCGGGAATCGAGGTATCAATCACTTTGTCGTTTTCCAGCCGAATGGCACAGAAGGGGCTGTCGGTCTCGAATCCCCGGTCGACGAACCGGACGGTTCGCTTAGCAGATCGGGCAGTATGTTTAGCCGCCGGGTATATACCTCCCGGGTCAGCCGCTAATATCAAATCTGTTATACCGTTCGCCAGCTTTACTTCCAAAACAACATCCGAATCGGTTCCGTTTTCGACTCTCCGGACAGAAAGCACAGGAGACGCACCGGAATACGGCACGAGAAGACTCACGAAGGTCGATTCCGGTCCCGTCCGCCGCGCTATGACAGCAGGTATCCAGATTTCCCGGTTACCCGGCCCCTGCTTCGCTCTAGTTATATCAACCCAGGATTCACACAACGTGGCGCTCGCATCGTTCGTAAGCTCGGTATATGAAAGTCGAAGATCCTGTTCGTCATCAAAGGTAAAATCAAACTCCCATCCCTTGGCCGGGTCTGCGTCGGTTTTGAAGTTTCTCATGAATGTTTTGTTCCGCTGCGGTTTGCCGGGTGCCATGTTCAAACCGCTCGAACCGACTCGGGCGGGAAGAGTTCTGAAGAATTTTTCGTGATCGTATCCTCCTTTTACCCGAAAGATATCGACAACATACGCGTCTCTACCCGAGACATCGACAAGGCCGATCAGCCGTTCAAAGCGTTCGACATCCGCGTATTCCGCGGCATCCGCGTAAACCGCCTGTGCAAACCCGCCGGTGTGCCAAAGCAGTGTTTTGCCGAATGCAGGATATCGAAGAAACTTTCCATCCGGTAGATTGGCGTGATCCTTACCATCGATAACTACCAGGTTATGAGATGCCGGGTGCCGGCACCACTCAACTTCGGGTGTATACCAGCCTCCGTGATTTACCGGCGGATAGCCGAAATCGGGACTTATGTTCGCTCCGCGGAAGAAGAGGTTGATGTTGAGGGCATCATGATGAGCGTGGTTGGCACCGGAATCATAACCCATGGAAATCATCCGTTTATTCTCGCCGGATCCGGAGTGAAGAACCGCAATTCTCCATTCGTCGTAATTTACGCTCTCCTGGTCCAGTTCGACTCCATGTAAGTCTATGAGTTCGACAAGCTCCCGGCGCAGCTTCGCCGGTTCGTTTAGATAGAGATCCTTTTCAAAGCATCCATCCGCGGAGCCGCCATTGCTGATATAAACTGCCTGGGCGAAAGCCGGATCGTCAAAATACTCATACAGTTTCCAGGTAAACCATTCACGGGTCCGTTGATACGGTATCTGCTTGTAGGCGGCCATGAGGGTGGCTGGATATTCGGTGTACTTCATATTAAACGCCCCCGCGTCACCGCAGCCGGGGAAATACGTGTTCATGTACCAGGTGTTGATATGAAACCGGTAGGTTTTTTCGAGAATTGGGTACCTGCGAATAATGTGATCGAGAAAATCCGGCTCGATGTTCGCGAAGAGTAGCAGCATGTCGGCGACCTTGAGCGGCGCGATGGCCGCATAAGCGGAGAGTCCCTTTTCGCCGACCAGACCATCGACCCTGGTTGAGAGTTCAATCATTACATCGAAATCGGCGAGCACTTCATCCCGGCTTTCCGGCCACCCGAGTACCGCCTTGATGAGGATTCTCACGTTAGACGGGTCCGGAGGATTGGAATCGTATTTCTCGGGATGGGCAAGAGCCTCCTGGAAAATCCGACCCTCAATTGATCCGCTGATATTCCCCCAGGAGTGTCCCAAGACCTCTTCCAGCATCTCATCATCACGGATACCTTCGAAGATCATATCGTACGCGAGGGTCATTCGCCGGATGTCGTGGCAGGTATTCACCCAGTAGTTTACATAACCGCTCGAGGTGCCCTCTTCGTCATACATCACACCTTGTGTTGAGAAATCAAAGTCTGGAAAGAGTTCAGAGACCCGGAAAAGCATGATAGCGGCTCTCCTCGCATAGTCCTGATTACCGCTCAGAAAGTACGCGGTGGCAAGAGTCTCGATTCCGTCCAAAACCAGTAATGGCCAAAAACCGTGGGCCAAATACGCCCCGATAAAGCGCCAGGTCTCCCCCTCGTGATCGACGTAGCCGTTTCCGTCGTCAACGCCAAAGCCGGTTCCATCTGCATTTATCAAAAGAGACGAATCCGCCAAAGACCTGTCAAAAACCCCGGCGCTGTCGATGCCTGAAGCGTAATAGGCGGCAAAGTCATTTTTCGGGAAGAGACCGGTGCAGTGGGGGCATTCAACCTTCCACGGTATTCTCTTGGGATCAATAATCCAATTGTACATGGGTACACTGCCGCCGCAGCTGGGGCAGCTTCCGTATGAGAGAACAAACCAGGATCTCTTGAGAGTCGGCCCGAACATAAGCGAATAGAGCTCCTCGTAGCTCTTATCCATCCACCAGGAGGCTTCCGTTACCAGTTCTTTCGCGTAGCAACCCGCCGGTGTATCGTTTCCCGCGCGTGACCGAATGGGTTCGGTTATATCTTTGCCGAAAAACGTGCTGCTGATTTTCATGCCCTTTCCTCCCGAGGTCGGTATCATACGACAAAGCGCCGGTGAGGTCGAGGATGAGTTCCCTGCCGGCTATACCTTGAAAAGAGGATCAGTCCAGTAATTACGTGGATGGGTTTTTCTCTCATAGATGCCGCCGGGATACGGAAGAGGATCCGCGGCTCTCAACGTCTGTATCAGCAATTCCTCGAGAAGCTCCGTACGAATCCCGATGTGTTTGCTGTTGGAATATAAATTCTCGAGTTCTCCAGGATCCAAATCAAGATCATAGAGTCTGCCGTCACCCTGCATATCATAGAGCAGCTTCCATTTACCCTTTCTGATCATCCGCATCGTACCGCTTTGTGAATATTGATTGAGACAATCGAAGGTTATTGCCGGAGGCATACATTTCTCAAAGTCGATGTTGTCGTCCCAGGAATAATCGAGTCCGCCGAAACCCTGTTCGGCATAGGCGCTGGAAAACTCGTTGTCCGGATAGGCTTCGTTTCGAAGAAGGGGAGAGAGATCCCTTCCCTGAACGCCCTCGGGAATCCGCCCTCCGAGCAGGCCGCATACTGACGGCATGATATCCACCAGATTTACGTGGGCCGGATGAGGACCCTGATGCGAAGCGATCTGACTCCCCCAGACACCGAAAGGGATCCGCATCAACGATTCCGGCATCTCGGGTCCTTTTCGCATGAGATCGTAATCGCCAACGAAATCCCCGTGGTCTGAAACATAGAAAAAAATTGTATTCGAGTAGCGGCCTGCCGATTTCAGAATATCGGTAAATCGATGCACTTGATCATCGATCAACCTGAGCATACCGTAATAGTTTGAACGCATCCTGGGCAGAAGCTCGTCGTACCGAGGCATTGCCATCCGCTCCATTTTCGACAGGAACTCCCATTTGAATCCATTCTCAATATTGCCTGAACTCCCGTATGCCGGGGGGAGAGTCTTTTCCGGGAACATCGAGAAATACGGCTCAGGAACCTGGTACGGGTTGTGTGGTTCAGCAAAACTCAACCAGAGAAAAAATGGGTTATCATCCTCAATCGTATCCAGCCATTCACCGGCGTCGGTTACCATACGATGGGGCCCCTGGCACTCGAGCGGAAATGGTGAAGGAGCCTCCGCCACACCGTGACAGAGATCATGCAGCCAGGTATCGAATGCATCCTCCTGCTCACTGCGCCGGCTCGCTTCATTCCCATAACCCGCCGCGTGCCCAAGGGCGAACCAGTGATCTACTCTTTTCACGGAAAGGTGTGAATGATTTTTGCCGATCATCGCCGTCGTATAGCCGGCGTCGCCCATTACATCAATGAGATCTTTTGAGTACTTTGCGCCTACCTTTAGCGCCGGATTGGATCTTACTCCATGGGCACCCGGGTAGCGTCCGGTGAGCATACTCACCCTGGCGGGTGCGCAGAGCGGAGCGGCGGTATATGCTTT
>JABGPX010000643.1 GCA_018644745.1 Spirochaetales bacterium | reverse complement strand
TACTCACTTATTCTGCTGATACCGGTTTCTCCCGAATAGGCGAATACCTCACCGCCGACTGACAAGCGCACACCGCCGTCGGCAGCGTCGAAACCATATTCATCGGCCTGAGACAGGCATATGACTTCTGTGGCGCCGGTACCGGCGTTTACTAGGGCCGAGTAGTATTTTCCAGCGACGATTAGGGAATCATTGGTGCGCCAAAGCGCGTGCATCGGAGATTTTATATCAACAGTAAGAAGGTCAGTCCAGTCGGCATAAGATCGCAGCACGATGCTGTCCTCGCGGAGCACCGCGACAGTTTTGTAATCCGGGCTGAGAGCGAGATCGATTACTCCCTCTTCGCCGCTTCTCTTGAAGACATACTCACCCGATCCGGATGTAAGGTCCAGGGTAAATATCCCGGTTTTCTGCTCACCGTGCTCGATACTTCCGGCTAGAATCGCGATTGAATCACGATTTGACCAGAGGACCTTTCGCACTTGCGTATTTCGAGGGAGAAAGAGATATGGAAGCGACTGGATTTCTCCAGTTGAAAGGAAATCATCGGATTGGAGGAAAAAAAGAAAGATATTCCTCCCGCTTTTTCCAAGCAGGATCTTTGATCCATCTGGAGATATCCAAAATGTATCGAAGTTAGGATCGAAATCGAAAGGTATCTTACCGGCGACCTCACCAATATTCAGCAGCTTGGCATACAGAGTTCTTGTGAAAAGCTCCTCGCTGCGCACCCTGTACACCAGGGAGCCGCTAACATAGTAAAGATTGCCGTCGTCTCCCCAATGAACATTCGCGATTCCACCGGCGCCGATAGTTCGAAACTCTTCGTTGATTACCCGACCTTCGCGGAGCTGTTCGAGAGAATAATAATAGAGATTCCCCTGCTTTTCATAAATAAAAAAACCGGAAATAGGAGCCCAGATCGCCGGGCTTGATGAAATTCTATACTCGAGACCCGAGCTTACAACGGTTTCCTCTCCCGATTCAGAATCATAAAGGATGAGATCGCCGTTTCCCTCTTCGGTTTTCGAAAGAATTAGCAGGTAGTTGCCGTCAGGCGAGGAACTCGGAACGCTTATTTTCCCGGTACTGATCTCACCGCCTCTTACAAACGAAGGAAATCTTTCTACCGCGTTCAGAACCTTGAGTTCCGCGTCAGATCTGAATACACCGAACCGATTAATTACCTGGTAGTAATTCTCTTCACCGGCAAGCATAACCACCTCGGGAAAGAAGGTGATCTGCTCCAGCGCTTTGTTCTTGATATCAGAATGCAGCACCGTATTGAACGTGCCTGTAACCGGCGCCTCGCTGGTTGCCCTGAACAGCAATTGATCGCTGCTCGAAAGGTCCGGATCAGAAAAAGTTACCTCTCCGCTAACCAGAGCGGCGCAGAGGATGAGTATGATACTAATTATTTGCTTCATGGCTTTCCTCTTAGAATTTTCGGCATAGCAATGGCAGATATACAGCAAAAAGATACTAATATTTTAAAGGGCACCTATATTTGCTGCCGCTTTGACCTGATCACATACGAAACGGTAACCCGGGTTTTCGATGTGCCTTACATCAATTCGGCTGCCAGCTCTGCAAGACCACTCCTTTCAGATTTCTCGAGTGTAATATGCCCATAAATGTCATGAGTTTTGAAAATATCCACCAAATAAGTCAATCCGTTAGAGCTAGAGTCCAAATATGGGCTGTCAATCTGATAGGGATCACCGGTAAGTACGACCTTGGTGTTTTTTCCAGCCCGCGAGACAATCGTTTTTACCTCATGCGGTGACAGGTTCTGCGCCTCATCGATTATGATATACTGATTAGGCAGTGACCTTCCCCTAATATACGTTAAAGCCTCAATCTCAATAAGATTATTACTTAAAAGCGAGTCTACATTTTTCAATTTATCCCTTTTATAAACTGAGAGGATGAATTCCAGATTATCAAAGAGCGGCTGCATCCAATGAGACAGCTTTTCTTCTTTTGCTCCCGGAAGATACCCGATATCCTTGCCGAATGGAACAACCGGCCTGGTAACCAGTACCCGGGCATATGCCTGATCTTCCAGCACCTTCTTCAATCCTGCGGCAATGGCGAGAAGTGTTTTACCGGTTCCTGCCTTACCGACCATTGATACCAAGGATACTGAATCGTCAAGAAGAAGATCCAGTGCAATACGCTGATGCATGTTCAAAGGTTCGATACCGCTCACCGGCTCAATATCCTGTTCAATAAGCCGCAGCTCTCCGTGATGCCCGTCGAATCTTGCCAGCGTTTTACTTTCTGATCCCGCGACGCTCAAGTCCACATATTCATTCGGATACAAGTCGTCTTTCCATGGAATAGCGCCTGTGTCTTCAAGTTCCTGAATTGTATCCGCAGAAGCGTTCGCGCTCCTCACCCCTGAGAACAAATCATTGATATTTACCTTCTGTTTGTCATAATCAACGGCTTTTATACCCAAGGCGGCGGCCTTTACCCTGGCATTAATATCTTTCGACACAAAAAAAACCTGCTGTCCTCCTTTCTGAAGCGCGAGAGCTGTGAGAAGGATCTTGTTATCCGGTGCGTCAATTTTCAGGTCACCCGGCATGGTCGCAGGCTCGCTGGCTATAATCCTGAGTGTCGAACCGTTTTCCAGCTTAATCCCCTGCACGACGGAGCCTTTTACCACGATTTCATCCAGAAACCTGATCGCGTGCCTCGCGTTCCTTCCGCGCTCATCGCTATAGGTCTTGAGCTTGTCCAGTTCCTCAAGAACCCAGAGGGGAACAACAATATCGTTATCCCGAAATGAAAGGATAGCATCGGGCTTATGAATAAAAACGTTCGTATCGATAACGAAAACTTTTTCGTTTTTCTGCATAGATATATTATAGCCCAATAACCGGCGAGATTGAAGTGAGTCCAGATATATGAGCGCGTTGCCGATTGACGCTAAACCGAGTATCATTTCAACATATGAGACCCATGAGATTTTTCTGTACCGCACCCCGAAATACCGGCGATCTGCTTGCAGCGGAAATACTTGAGTTCGGCGGCACCGATATCCACGAGCAGACAAATGGTGTCAGATTTTCCGGTTCTCTCGAAACGGGCTACCGTCTCTGTCTTTGGTCTCGTATCGCCAGTAAGGTTCTACTCGAAATAAAAAAATTCGACATGCCCGCCGCGGAGGATCTTTACACAACCGTTCGCTCAATGGACTGGAAAAGCCACTTTGACGTTGATAAGACTTTTGTTATCAACGCAACCGTTACAAAAGCATCACCCGCCAATCAGAAGTTTGCGGTTTTACAAACCAAAGACGGCATAGCTGATTTTTTCAGGGATACCGGCGGAACCCGGCCTTCGGTAGATTCAAAGTTTGCCGATATCACAATCGCCGTTCACGTCCGCGACCGGGACGCGACAATCTATCTGGATCTCTCAGGTCACAGCCTCCACCGCCGGGGCTACCGACGCTCCGCAGGACCCGCGCCGCTAAAGGAAAATGTCGCCGCGGCGCTGCTCCTCCGGTCAGGCTGGCCCGCGATAGCCGCCGAAGGCGGTTCGCTGGTCGATCCGATGTGCGGCTCCGGCACCATTCCTCTGGAAGCAGCTCTTATTGCCGGCGGGATAGCCCCCGGTCTCTCGAGAAAAACCTTCGGATTTGAATCCTGGAACAAACACCAGCCGGAACTTTGGCAAAAGATCGTAGCCGAAGCGAAACTCAAGCGTAAAGCGGGAATCGAAAAAATACCGCGAATAACCGGATATGATCAGGACAGGCACAGCATCACCGCCGCAGTTATGTCCTCGGAAATACTCGACCTTGCAGGCATTGTACATTTCGAAAAACGGGAACTGAGTGACGCCATGCCTCCGGGTAATAAAGCGGGTAAGGGAGAATTCGCGGGCCTCGTCGCGATCAACCCGCCCTACGGCGTAAGATTAGGAACAAAAGAAGAGCTCCTGCGGTTGTATCGGAATCTCGGGGACACGCTGAAGGCCTCATTCCCCGGATGGAAGGCGGCAATTCTCACCGGGGACCAGGAACTCTCAATGGCGACCGCCCTTCGGGCGATAAAGGTCAACACTCTGTACAACGGGGCAATCCCCTGCATCCTCGCACAAAGCGTGATTCACGCCGCGGGCAGCGACGCCCGCAGTCGGGCCCTTAGCGGAGAACCCGCGTCAGCGACACCAAAAGTAGGAAAAAAAGACATATACACCGAGCAATTCGGCAACAGGCTGACAAAGAACTTCAAACACATAAAAAAATGGTCGGCGGCTGAAGATGTAAGCTGCTACCGGGTGTACGACGCTGACATGCCCGAGTTTTCTGCGGCAATAGATGTGTACGAAAATACCTGGGTACATGTGCAGGAGTATCAGGCACCGGATACCATAGATAAGAACCAGGCGCGTCGCCGACTTCAGGTGATACTCGACGTCGTCCCGGATGTCCTTGATGTGAAAAGAGAGAATCTCTATGTGAAAACCCGGGCTAGGCAGGAATCCGGGTCACAATATGAGCATATCGACAGCACGGGCACTTTCAACGAAATCCGGGAGGGCGGTCAGCTTTTCCTAGTCAATTTTACCGATTATATAGATACCGGCATCTTTCTCGATCATCGGCTTACCAGAAAGATGATCCGCGACATGGCCGATGGAAGACGATTTCTTAATCTCTTCTCATACACCGCTTCCGCAACGGTATATGCCGCCGCCGGCGGTGCAGCCGCTTCTGTAAGCGTAGATAATTCGAACACCTATTCCGCCTGGGCAAGAGACAACCTTAGTCTGAACGGGATATTTGATGAGGAACATAAATTGATTAGAGACGAAGCCCGCTTGTTCTTAACTCATCAGACCGAAAAGTACGACCTGATATTTATCGATCCGCCGACCTTCTCAAGATCAAAACGTTTCAAGAATACTTTCCAGGTGCAGAGAGATCACGTTGAGCTCATCGAGTTAGCTCTAAGCAGGCTTTCTCCCGACGGCATCTTGCTCTTCTCTACAAATTTTAAAAAATTCAAACTGGACTACGATGCGTTCAAAGGTCTGGCAGTTAAAGATTTAACGGCCGTTAGCGTGCCGGAAGATTACAGCCGGAATAAAAAAATCCACCAGCTCTGGAAAATCACGCGTTGATTCCAGGCTAAAATGATAAATCCCTAAGATATTCCTCAATCGGCAGCATGATGCTCCAATCAAGCATTCGGTAATACTCTCTATCAAAACCAGAAAGGTTCTCAACCCCGATTATAGACGCATCGCGCTGGGTAACGTGTTCACTTAAGGCCGCGATCTGCACACCTCGATGGTTGAGCCCTGATTGGGGATGTTCGACGTCGGCGCGAATCCCGATTGTATCGGAGTACATAGCGCGCTGAAGCGGGTCTATCGACACCAGCCTACCCTTCGGCAGGTAAAGCCCCGATTCCGCGAGTCCGGAAAGAGTTTTCTCAACAAGCCGGCCGGTAGCCTCATGTTCAAAGTGCTCAAACGCTTCCGCCGGTCCTTCAGGAGAAATGACTACGTCCGGCCGGTATCCAAGTATAAGAGCAGAAAGCTGAGAAACCAGTGCGTCCTCTCCTCCCCAGGCATTTGTCACCGAAAACGCTGAGAGTACATCAAGGCCGCTGCCGTACGGATGATTCATCAGACCCAACCTGACATAGTGGTGTGCACCAAGAATCTCAAGAGCTGATTGTGCCTCAATTACCCGCACCTCCGCGAGAGCCGAACCTCGTAAGTCATACGGCGGGTACCGGTCATTCTCGATCCGTTGAGGATATTGATCGAGTCCGGAATTCCCGTCAGTCATCAAGACGACAGCCACCTTCATTCCCGCCGCGGCAAATCTGCTGATAAGCACCCCAAAGTCCAGGGATTCGTCATCCGGATGTGCATGAACAAAGAGCGCATCGACCTTAAAATAATCCGGCTCAATTCCAGGCGCCCACATCACCGTCGGAAAACCCGTTATTACGCGAGGCCTCGTTCCATCCGGATTTGCGGGAGGGCCGTCAGCAGCAGAGGGCTCCGGGCCTTTTTTCGATACAGTTTCATCAGGCACAGTAAGGAGTTCATCAGCCGATACGGATAAATCGGCGCCGCTTCGCACCGGCAGGGTAATGGTTACGGGGGCACGGAAAACCACGATCAAAGCGGCGAATACAAAAATGAGAAGCGACAGCAGCAGCGAGCGGGGAACCGGAACGGCCGGCCGGGCCTCATCGCGATAGGAAATGCCGTCAAAAATTATCCGGTAATGACCAAAAGCGATCCTATCTCCGGGTTTGAGTATCTTCGTCTTCGCTCCAACCCCGTTTATGATAAATATTCCCCGAGACTCAAACTGCACCACGCCGTGATCGTCTTTGGAGACGGCAAATGTGCGAGCACCCTTTTGAATACCAGGTTTAGGAAGCAGAAGATCAGCCGCGCCGCTTGCCGCTACCTTAATCGGGAAGGTCTCAAAGGATCGCGACATTTCTCCGTCGGTCGACGGGCTCCAGCTCAAGTTGAGCTGAACGCAGCGTACCGAAGACGTCGCCGCCGCTTCTTTCCTCTCCCCAAGCCACTGTTTGAACTTAGGCAGGAGAAACACGCAGAGCGCGGCGATCGGCAGCAGGAAAATCCACCAGATTGGAAACCTGATTTCACGTTTCTCCTTTGCAGCCGACTCGCCTTCCGGATTCCCTTGGGACGCATGGCGAGAGAGGATGAGTA
>JABGPX010000438.1 GCA_018644745.1 Spirochaetales bacterium | reverse complement strand
CTGTAAATAATTAATACTTGTCGGTAGTTTCTCAATCTGCTCCAATTTTCTTGTTATGCGGACTTCCAATAGCCGGGTCCGGCTGGGACGAGCGCGTCTGAAACAAGCGAGGAACCGCCTCCCTCTCGCAGACGCCGGATTGGGACCCTATCCGTACACGGGCCGTGTCGCCGTATAGAATTAAATATACCGCAATAACGAATATAGCTGCCGTGAATACGTCATATCAGCAGCATAGCATGCTATTTTGGCTTGATATCCCGCACAAATGAATCATTTTGCCGGTGATTGCGGTACATCTGCATGTATTCTAGGGCGATTGCCGCTATGCTGAAGAATCACTCCTATCAGACAGAGAAGTCCTACGTGTATTGGGGGCGACGTAGATCGGTTTGCAGCCATCTCGCGGAGAAGGAACACGTGAGCGCTTCCACGTAAAAAAACCGAAACGGCTTTCAGTGGTACTCACACCGGCGGATACCTTCGGGAAATATGTACTCTGCGCATTACCTGTTGCCTGCAGGTCTTATGTTGAGTAGCTTTTCATTAATTCTTTTCAAGGAGACACATATATGGCAGTAGAGCACAGAAGACTGGGTAATCACGGAGTGCTGGTGAGTAATATTTGCCTCGGCACGATGAACTTTGGAATGGTCACAGAAGATGAAGATGCGTTCAAAATTATGGACCGCGCCCTGGAACTTGGTATAAATTTTTTTGATACCGCCGATGTTTATGGCGGTAGTACACAGTATCACGGGAAAACCGAGGAAATTCTTGGTGCATGGTTTGATCAGGGCGGGGGCCGGCGAGACGCGGTTGTCCTCGCGACAAAGGTCTATAACGCGGCTAATAAAACTGGTGAGATAGCGGAGCCTAACCATGATGGGCGAAGTCTATCCGCGGTTAAGATAAAAAAACACGCAGAGGGAAGTCTCCGACGGCTGAAGACAGATTGGATTGACCTTTATCAGATGCATCATGTCGATAGAGAGTGCCCATGGGATGAAGTCTGGCAGGGCTTTGACAGCCTGGTGAAACAGGGAAAGGTCGTGTACGTGGGTTCGAGCAATTTCGCAGGATGGGATATCGCCACGGCGTGTCAGGAAGCAGATAAGAGGGGTTTGACCGGATTGGTAAGTGAACAGAGTATTTATCATCTGGACAATAGGATGATTGAGCTCGAGGTTATTCCCGCTGCGCGTCATTATGGTATGGGAATTATTCCGTGGAGTCCTCTTGGAGGAGGTCTGTTGGGTGGAGCGCTCGGGAAATACGACTCAGGTCGACGAAAAAATGCAGATTTCGCCAAAACTGTGGAGAAAAAGCGCCCTCAGCTCGAAAAGTACGAGGCACTTTGCAGAGAACTTGGTGAAGGCCCCGCGGCGGTTGCTCTTGCGTGGCTCTTGCATAATCCCGCCGTTACCGCGCCGATAATCGGACCGAGAACCGTCGAGCAACTGGAAACCGCGGTAAAGGCAACCGAAATAGATCTCTCTGAAGAGGTTTTAGGGAAACTCGATGAGATATTTCCTGGTCCCGGGGGAGAAGCGCCAAAGGCTTACGCCTGGTAAACGGTAGCCTGTGGTACCTACGGTAGCCTGTGGTACCTACGGTAGCCTGTGGTACCTACGGTAGCCTGTGGTACCTACGGTAGCCTGCGCTGACATAGCCGGGAATGCATGTTATATTCCCGGCCATGGTGGCTGGGTGAATCTGGGAAACCTTTGGTTTATTGCGTCTTTCTCGTTTGTTGTCGCGTTGAGCGGAGCCCTGGTTCCAGGTCCGCTTCTCACTTATACAATCATGAAAACTCTTCAGGTTAAACACCGGGGAGCGCTGGTTGGTGCCCTGGTCATACTGGGTCATGCGATACTGGAATCTGTCCTGGTGATTCTGCTCTTGGCGGGTTTCGCTACGCTTCTCAAAAGCGATACGGCGATTAAAATAATCGGCACCGCCGGCGGTGCCGTACTCGTATATCTGGGCAGCCGACTGGTGTACGACCTGATCCGGGGACGGGTAAAGGATGTCTTTCTTAACTCAGAAACCGGGGACCGGGCCTTGCTGGCGACCGACAGCAGCCGGACCGGAGCAAAGCTGCCCCATCCAGTTCTCGGTGGAATACTTGTTTCAATGAGTAACCCGTACTGGTGGGTGTGGTGGGCGAGCATCGGCCTGGCTTTTATGGCCCAATATAAAATCAGTTTCACGAATTGGCCGGGGCTGTTGGCTTTCTTCGCCGGACATGAGGCTGGAGATTTGGCGGTTTACTGGCTTGTGTCATTTCTCGTGTCATTAGGTAAGAACCGGCTCAAAGAATCTTCATATCGAGTAATACTATTTGCGTGTGCGCTGATTATGATCAGCTTTGGCATGTATCTCGGCGTGAAGCCCTATTTTTGACAAAAAGGTGACGTTAGCATCCCGGAATTCTCTTCACAATGAGGAAATTTCGGCGTATTCTCTCTGAACGATGATAGACAGGACCAAGAGCTGGCTTACTCTTGATAACGCAGCGAAGCTTTACCCCGCGATCCGCACCGAGAACCTTCCCATGGTGTTCAGAATATCGGCAACTCTGAAGGAGCGTGTAAAAGCAGAAGCTCTCCAGACCGCTGTGGATAATATCATCGATCGGTTCCCTTACTACAAGGTGAGTCTCCGTGCGGGTTTTTTCTGGTATTACCTCGAGGGCAATAGCGAGCGCCTGATGGTACGACCAGAAACTGATGATCCCTGCCATGCTCTTCCTGACAAGGACGGCAAGGGTTACATGTTACGAGTACAGGCTTATAAAAACCGGATCTCCGTAGAATTCTTTCATATCCTTACCGACGGCACCGGCGGGTTGGTTTTTCTCAAGTCTCTGCTCTGCGAGTATTTCCGGGTTCTTGGTAATTCAGTACCTGCGGGAAACGGTATTTTTTCTCCCGGCGAGACACCGGATCCAGAGGAGTTCGAAGATGCCGCCGTGCGATACCACACCGAAGAAGTGCCAAAACCGCCGAGATTAAAAAAGGCATTTCGGCTTCCCTATCCATTGAGAGCTATTTATCGATATACATGCTTGATTGGAGAGTGTTCGGCCGGCGAGGTCTATAAGTTAGCGAAAAAGTTTGGAGTATCTGTTACGGAGTACCTAGGCGGCGTATATTTGTACACATTGCAGAGCATCTACAGCGATCTGCCTGACAGCAAGATGAAGCGCAAGCATACGATATTGCGGCTGCAAATTCCTATCAATTTACGCAAAATCTATTCATCAAAGACGATGCGGAACTTCAGCCTGTTTGTTACTCCCGGTATCGATACAAGGCTCGGTACATATACCCTTGAGGAATTGGTTAAGATTATCCATATCTATATGGAAACTGAATCGAGTACGAAATATCTGGCCCGGCAATTATCGAGAAACGTGAATCCCCAGAAAAGCGCGTTTATTCGGGGAATACCGCTTCTCATTAAAAACAGCTTGATTTACACAAATTACACAAACTGGGGTCCAACACAGTATTCAGGAGTTTTGACAAACCTTGGCCGGATTTCAATGCCCGACAATATCGTGGACCAAATTGAATCTTTTTCATTTCTTCCGCCTCCCGGAAGAGAGCTGCGGATTCACGGCGGGGTAGCTACCTACGGGGATACGATGCAGATTTCTTTCGGTAATGTCACCGAATCCCGCGATTTGGAGCGCAGATACTTCAAATTCCTTGTAGATTCCGGAATTCATGTTAAAATCAACAGGTATAAGGACGTATAGCTATGGCAATTTGTTCAAATTGCGGTGTCGAGCTCAATGATAATACTCCGAATTGTCCGCTTTGCGGACAGAATCTAACTGGTATAACAGATAAGGATGCGATCGAGCAGCTGAACAGACAGATCATGCCTCAGTTTGTCAGCGAGATAGAACCGCTCAACCCAAAACAAAAGGCCCGGCTCGCATGGGAAATCGCGACGCTCATGCTCTTTTCGGCTGTCGTGGTTGTGCTCTTCGTCGACCTGGTTGCGAATCGCCAAATTACCTGGTCCGTATATCCGATTATCGTCACCGGAACTGTGTGGATTCTTGCCAGCCTGGTAAGTTTTTTCTACAAAAGCTTGGTGGTGCTGTTTCTGGGCGGCTATATCGACCTTTTGCTTCTGCTTTTTCTCGTCGATGTCGCGTCCCGCCGTCTGCCGTGGTTTGCCGCTCTCGGCCTTCCAATAACCAGCTGTTTCTTCCTGATCATTGGTGTGCTTGGGCTCATAGCGCCGCGGATAACCAGAAGAGGCCTGAACATTCCCGCGTTTATGCTGTTTGGTATTGGGCTATTCTGTATGGGAATTGAGGCGACCATAGACTGGTACTTTTTCAGCACGGTGGAATTCAGCTGGTCGGCGCTTGTGACTATTTCCGTAAGCCCGGTGGCTATTATTCTTCTCTTTGTTCATTACCGGCTCCGGAAGTATGTCGATCTAAAACGGTTTTTCCACCTTTAAGCCGAGGGGTATCCCCGAAAAAATCCCTCGGCGCTATCCGCGGCGTTTCTTTGGGAGAAAAAGCCGGATAGAACTATCCTCCGGCTTATTTCTGCTGTCAAACCAACGGCCGATGTCGCGATTTTCTGAAACACGCTTCCGCTCGGATTCCATGGTACTGAGCAGTTCGTCGTAAGTTATTTTTCTCCTGGCTCGTGCTTCGGTTACCCGCCGGAACTGTTCAACTACCTGCTCCCGACCCTCATCGTCCTCCGATTTACGGGATCTGAGTACGTGTCGGGAGGTTATATCGATTAGAAACAACAGCAGGGCAGCCATGAGAAAATATCGCCACAGATCAAGATATGCTCCAGGTGACTCTTCTATATCTGAGAAAAGTATGTCTTCCCTTCCAACGACGCTCGAGAGCACCCTCCCGCCGCTAATCACCGCCAGGTCGGTAAGAAGAGCACCGTCCGCCTTATGCTTCAAATACTCAGAAGGATAGGGAATCGTGAGTATGTGGGTTTCCGGCGGTATTTCCAAATCATTTCGCACGTTGTATACGGTTACAAAATAATCACCGCTTTCCCCGGTTTCAAAGTCCAACTCATACAGACCCGGGGCGGATTGGATTATAGAATGGTTTGCGGATCTGCCGTCGGGACCCAAAATTAAGGCTTCGAGTTCAAGACCGTTGATGAAGTTGTCGTTTTCATCGATGGCATCTATTGTTATTGTTCCTGAGCTTCCCTGTTTGTTCACCGCTGTTTTTAGATAGCCTGATCCTTGTTCTCTTTTGAGCCACCGGATCAACTGCGCTGCCAGGACCGGGAAATCGTCCCAGTTGAGGAGATCACGCCCCCACTTTCCCCGAAAGTCGGATGTGTATGCTGCGGATTTTCCCAGGCCGTACCGCCATATAGACAACAGAGGGCTTCCGTTAAAGGCGGAAAGAACCTGCTGAGCACCGGTTTTCGGATACGTGAGTACAAATCCACGTAGAGGAGGTATGGCCGGCAAATCCGTTCCATTTGTTATTTCGCTTGGCACGCCGGGTTGTGGAACGAATGACTCCTCCACTATCAACCCGCGCGAAACGATGATGGATTCTGAAGCGAAAATCCTGGGGATTCTCTGAATATCATCGGTGAAATAGCTTCGTCCGCCTCCCTGTTCCGCCATCATCGACAACAATTCTCTGTCGGAGTCTCCTCCCACCGAAATAGTCGAGATAGTAATATTCTCCCGCCTTATCTCTTTTGCTATCGATTCAAAATCTTCTTCATCGGTAAGGCCGTCGGAGAGAATCAGCAGGTGCTTCACCGCCGCGGGAGTCTCTTTCAGCTCATTAAACGCTTCAACCAGCGCCGGATAAAGCTTGGTCCCGCCCCCGGCGGCCAATCCACGCATATCTTCGATTATTTGTCCTTTCGATCCGGCCTCAATCGGCTCAACTGTCCACTCAAAATCCGCGTCGAAGGCCAGAAGACCGACTTTGTAGAATGGATTAAGAATCTCGACCGATGCAATTACCGCCTCTTTTACCAGATCGAGCTTAGTTTGGCCGCTGGCAACGATGTCTCCCATGCTGCCGGATTTATCGATCACCAAAAACAGGGCGAGGCTTGGAATGTTCATTGAAGATGTTACATCCATGTCCACCGGCAGCGCCCGTTCAACGGGGGTATTGAAATATCCGCCAATTCCGAAACTCTTGTCTCCTCCGAGCATCAGAAACCCGCCTCCGGAATCGCGGACATATCTCTCAATGAGTTCCATCGAGGCAAGGGACAGATCGAAAGCCGGCACGTTATCAAAAATAATTGCGTCGTAATGCATAAGAGATTGAAGATCCTTCGGCAGGATCGCGGGAGTTATTTTTTTTGCACTTATTCCCTGAACCGACAAAGCGGAAAGAAATGAGTTGGCCGCTTCACCTTCATTCGAGACATACAGGACCGCCGCGTCTCCTTTTACAAGTACACTTGCGCTGAAAATATTATTTTCTTCGATCGTGTCGCTGTCGGGCCTGATATACACCTCATACATGTGCGCGCCGCTCTCGTCGATTCTCGAGGAGTATGTGTACCGGTTTATTCCGGGCTCCAGATGGATCCCTTCCTCTCCTAGGTATTCTCCATCTTTGAAGATGTATAGCAGCCCATTGGTCGCCCTCTCACTTTGGATTAGCGCCGTGATGTCATGCACCTGACCAGAGTTCACCACCACGGGAGCGAGCAGTGCCTGAACTATAACCTCG
>JABGPX010000780.1 GCA_018644745.1 Spirochaetales bacterium | reverse complement strand
TAAATGGAGATTTCCCGCCGAGCTCGAGGGTGAGTTTTTTTCCGCTGCCGGCGATGGTGCGGCGGAGGATCCTGCCGACTTCGGTAGATCCGGTAAATGTGATTTTATTTACCTTCGGATGTTCCGCCAAAGCTGTTCCGGCGACACTCCCGGTGCCGGTTGTAAGGTTGAATACTCCCGGCGGCAGACCGACGGTATCGCAAATCTCTGCGAAGAGCAGCGCCGTGAGCGAGGTGAGCTGGGCCGGTTTAATGACAACCGTGTTTCCCATCGCGAGAGCAGGGGCGACCTTCCATGCGAAGATCAGAAGAGGGAAGTTCCAGGGAACGATGGCTCCCACAACGCCGAGGGCCTCGTAGTCCGGCATATCTTTAGCCATGGTTTGGGCCCATCCGGCATGATGATAGAAGTGCCGGGCGACGAGTGGTATGTCGATGTCTCTGCTTTCGCGGATAGGCTTGCCGTTGTCCATGGTTTCTAGAACCGCAAGAAGCCTCGAGTGCTTCTGTATCTGCCTGGCAAGAGCATACATATACCGCGCGCGCCTGTGCCCGCCGAGGGCCGCCCATTTTGGCTGTGCTGCCGCCGCTGCGTTAACCGCTTTGTCCACATCTTTTGCATCTGCCGATGCGATACGGGTTAGGGTTTTTCGGGTCGCCGGATTTATCGACGGAATGTATTTATCTGCAGCGGGTTTCTGCCATTTACCATTTATATAGAGGCCGAACTTGCTTTTGTGCGCGTCCAGCCACTCTTCGGCGGATGTGCTGGTTTCGGGAGAAGGTCCATATTCCATTGATTCAAATATCTCTTTCACTTTCATTATATTCCTCAGGCCACAGGGTGTCGGTTATACGCCGAATAACGCCCGGTAAGATTATGCTCGAGCTGGCGCTCGATATCGGATAAAAGGCTCGAAGCACCGAAGCGAAACAGCTTCGGATTGAGCCACTCATCACCGAGTTCTTCTTTCACTAATGACAGCCAGGCTAACGCATCCTTTGCGGTCTTTATTCCGCCGGCCGGTTTAAATCCGACAATGTGGCCGGTGGCGTCCCGGTAATCGCGGATAGCTCTGAGCATTACCAGGCTCACCGGAAGAGTTGCGTTTACCGGTTCTTTGCCCGTGCTTGTCTTGATAAAATCAGCTCCTGCCATCATGCAGACATGGCTGGCTCTCGCCACGTTTCTGAGAGTGCCGAGCTCGCCGGTTGCGAGTATTGTCTTGAGGTGGGCTTCGCCGCAGGCCTCTCGATATGCGGCGATTTCCTTGTACAGCTTGCGCCATTCACCGCGAAGCACATAAGCTCTCGATACGACGATATCAATTTCTTTAGCTCCGGCCTTTACCGATGCCTTTATCTCCGAGAGCTTCAAATTCATCGGAGTTTGACCGGCAGGAAATCCTGTCGATACCGCGGCTATAGGAATACCTGATCCCTTCAGCCCTTCGACGGCGTACTTTATTAAATTATGATACACACATACCGCGCCCACCCGAAGGTTCAAATCTTCAACACCCAGACCTTGAAGGATTTCTCTGCGAACCGGCTGCTTTGCTTTGGCGCAGAGACGCAGCACGTTACCGCGGGTGTCATCTCCCGAAAGGGTAGTGAGATCAATACAGCTTACGGCTTTGAGCAGCCAGGCAGCCTGCCAATCTTTCTTTACGCTTCTGCGGGTGCCGATTGTGGCGGCTCTCCGCTCAACTGCGCTTGTGTTTACCTGGACCGCTTTTATCCGGTCCGATTCCAGCGGAACGCCGGGGTTTCTCATGGGTTTACTCCTTCACATGAGATTTTAGACTATCGAGGGCCTTCTTACCAGTTAGTGCGGGAGGCGGTCCTTGGATGTATAGCCTGTCCAGGCGAGGTTCCAATCAGTATCAAGCAGTATACGATTGCCCCTCACTTTCGATCTCCCCGTTCATGCATCAAAAAACCTGAAAATTTCTGTAAAACCCTTTGCAGGGCATCTTTAGACGTGCCCCAGGGTTTGGCGTCATTTTGATAATCGAATTTTTGAGTGTACCAGAGGATTTCGCCGTCCAGCCGCTTGAGACTCTTTTCCTGCAGTTCGAGAGTTGCCTCGATAAAGCTTGCGTATTTCCTGCCGCTCAGTGTGCCGCCAGCCATTTCTAGTATGAACGGCAGGTGATGCAGACAGAACCCGCGGGACTCGCCATATTTCCGGGTGAAATCCTCCTTCTTATTCCAAAGGTGGACAATAGTAAAAGCATAACGCTTCATAGTGTAATCGAGCCGGTCGCAAATCATACATTTCTCTTCCCATTTTTTTAATTCCTGAATGTATGCCTCAACCTGCTTTTTTCCGCCGGATGTGCGCGCGCTTTTCAGTTTACCCGCGGTTTTCCCTGTCAGTTCTCGAAGGTGGGTGTGGCTTACCAGTCCCAGACCGTGTCGGTTTTTTTCGGATATAAAGAGCTGACGATTGTGCTGAGGACAGAATCCGGTCTTGTTTACTTCCACCCTCATTTCAGGGACCATCACCGAGTTGCCGAGGAAAAATTCAATGTATCGCTGTTCCGCCGATTCCTCTAAAACACAGAGCGGACATTCGGTGTCGAGATCGTAGGTATCCCAGATCGGGATAGTTTCTAATTCATATTTCATTGAAGCGCACCTCTAAGACCGGTCTGGCCTAAACATGGTATCACCTTGCGGGTGAAAGCTCCATCCTGATATACTCGCCTCATCATGATCGTTATCCCTTCAATTGATTTACTCGATGGCAAATGCGTGCGTCTTCTGCAGGGCGACTATAACAAAGTGACTGACTATGGCGACGACCCAGCGAAGATTGCTGGGCAATTTCAAAAGGCCGGCGCATCACGGATTCACATCGTAGATCTCGATGCCGCACGAGGCGACGCTAACAACCGATCTATTATACGAAAAATCCGGGAGACTTTTACGGGAGTGCTCGAGGTAGGCGGGGGCGTTCGGAGTGAGCTCGACATCAAAGAGCTGCTTGATATTGGCGTCGACCGATTGATTTTGGGGACTGTTCTCGCCAAAAACCCTGATCTTGTGGAGACTTGGGTGCGGGCATTCGGAAAGGTTCTTGTAGCGGGAATTGATGCCAGAGACGGCGAGGTGAAAGTTTCGGGTTGGGAAAAAGACTCAGGACTTCAGGCCGCTGATCTCTCCCGTACCGCCGCAAAAATAGGAATGATCAGCATTGTATATACCAATATTAAACTTGACGGTACCCTTTCGGGACCGGACATCGAAGGCACCGCTGCGATTGCCGAAACATCCGGGCTGCCGGTTATTCTGTCCGGCGGCGTGAGCAGCGAGGATGATATCGAGAGAACCGCCGCGTTCGGCTGCGATGGTATAACAGGGGCTATTACGGGGAAAGCCGTGTATGAAGGCAGAATCGATCTCGAAAAAACCCTCGGCGTTTACGGCATTGATAATGAAAAGAGGGTGTGGTAGTGACACAAAAACCTCTCGTACTCCAGGATGAATTGGGATCGATCCTCGACGTCGTATTTATGAATCCCAAAACCTTTGCAAAGAGTACCGAGCACGCAGGCGTCTGGTATGTGCATCTCGATGCCGACCGGGAGCTTCCCTATAGAGAAGGAATTTCTTTTATACTCCTAGAAGATCGGGAAAGTTATTACCGCGGTGTAATTGATTCAAGGGTGTGGCAAGCCGCGCCGGCTGACAAGGAAGAGCTTTCGACATCGCCGGGACCCGCGGAATCCGGCGAGCAGTCTGCTGACCCACAAGTTGACCCGACTGTCGATTCCCAATGGGAAGATGTGCTGAGATCTCTTGTCAGCGTAATTGCCGATCGAAAAGTTAATCTGCCCGAGGGCTCTTATACGACCTATCTTTTTAACTCCGGCGAATCGAAGATTCGAAAGAAAACCGGAGAGGAAGCAGTTGAACTAATTCTTGCACAGGACAGAAACGAAATAACCAGTGAAGCAGCCGACCTTATATATCACCTGCTTGTTCTATTTACCGAGCTGGAAATTCCCTTTGATGAAGTGATCCGAGAGTTGGATAAACGGAGTTAGGAGGGACATTGTGATTGTCTATCCGCCCGAAACTGAACGAATACAGCATCTTCGCGCCCATGCCCTCGACGCGATTGTTCCGTCGATAAAAAGCTTGGAAGGCAGTCTCCTGTGGTTTCGCGGCTGGCACCAGGCTTCCGGCTCCTCCTCTGTACAGCAGCGCAGAACCTTTGCGCGGGTGTTTCAAATCGAATACAGCACACCGGTAATAGATGATAGAGAGCTTATCGTCGGGAAACCCTGCCATCGGCAGCTGTCGAAGACGGAGGAGCAGGAGCTGCTTTTACTGAAAGAAGAGTATGAAGCCTCTGGGTTCCAGGTCGGCGGGCAGGGATCTCATATGGCGGTAGATTATGAACTCCTGCTGAAATCCGGAGTCAGCGGAGTTCGGGAGCATGTCGTTCAACTCCTGCGGCATTGCGGGTCCGAAGCAGATTCCGCGGAGTTCTATGAAAACTGCATCAAGGAACTCGATGCGGTAATCGCCTATTCCCAACGCTACTCTCGATATGCATCCGAGCTGGCAGAGAACTGCAGCGATTCGCAAAGGTGCAGGGAACTGGAGCAGATCGCTGAGAATTGCGCAAAGGTGCCTGCCGAGCCGGCCGGGTGTTTTCGCGAGGCTTTGCAGTCGATTCATTTTCTCACCATGTGCCTCGACGGCCTCTATCAGATAGGTCGGCCGGATCGCTATCTCATCGAGTTATACCGGCAGGATATCAGCAGCGGGCCGCTTTCTGAGGAGGAAGCCCAGGAGCTCATCGATTGTCTCTGTCTGCTTTTCAATGAGTATGTACCAAAAGGATTGGCTGTCGGTTTTATGGTCGGAGGAAAAGACTCGTCGGGAATCGATGTGAGTAACGAGCTTACGAGAATGTTTCTCCACAGCATTGGTCACACGAGGATGATTTACCCCGGGATCGGGTTATGCTGGACAGATTCAACACCGGATGATGTCATGGAAAAAAGCTGTGAGCTGCTGGCGGAAGGGCATTCTCACCCGGCTCTTTTCAACGATAGGATTATCACCGAAGGCATGATGCACTACGGATTACCCGCAAGCGAAGCATGCGAGTATGTACACAGCACCTGCGTGGAAATAACCCCGATTGCTTGCTCCGCGGTTTGGGTGGCGAGCCCATACATTAATCTGCCGGCGATTCTCCTCGAAGTCTTGAATGGAGCGGGAGCGTCGGGGCGCGAACCGAACACCTATGAGGAGCTCAAGAGGTTATACCGGGCGTGCTTATCAGCGAAAATCGCTGAGGAGGCGCAGATTCAGAATACTATTCAGCGTGATCGCTCGCTCCATGGAGGCGATCCGCTGGTATCATGTTTCGTGAGTGACTGCCTGGATCGAGGGCTTGATGTGGATCGCGGCGGAGCAAGGTATAACTGGATAATGCCGTCCTTCGTGGGTATGGCTAATCTTATTGATTCCTTTGTGGTTCTCGATCAAGGTGTGTTTACCGAAGGCCATTACACTCTGTCAGAATTGCGCGGTTACCTGGGAAGCGATTTTGAGAGCACTGCTGATATTCGTGAAGAGCTGTTGAGCCGGTATCCGAAATACGGGAATAACGATCCTGAAGTAGACTCTTTGGCAACGGAGATCGGCGGATGGATTATTGAAGCGGTCGGCAGCCATGATACCTTTCGAGGCGATCGGTTTATACCGAGTCTTTTTTGCTGGATTCAGCATGAGCGTCTCGGCGCACAGACTGGAGCAACACCCGACGGTCGTTCCGCCGGTTTTCCTCTCGGCGACGGTTCCGGACCGGCTCAGGGCAGAGAGCACAATGGACCCACCGCCTCAATCCTATCAGCCACAAGCTGGGATCATCGGCCCTTCATCGGCGGCATTGCCGTTAATCTCAAATTCTCACGAAAGCTTTTTACCGGCGAATCTGCGAGCCGCCTGGCGGCGCTTGTCCGCGTATTCATGGCGCGCGGCGGCTTCGAAGTGCAGGTGAATGTGGTTGACAGGGAAACCTTGCTCGAGGCCAGGAGCCATCCTGAGTTATACAAAGATCTGGTGGTTCGGATCGGCGGGTACAGTGATTTTTTCGTCGGTCTTACTCCGGCGATGCAGGATGAAGTAATTCTACGTTCAGAACATCAGGTTTAGGTTCTCGAATCGAGATCCAGGATGCAAAATAACATATTAAGGAGATCAATTTATGAAACCAAAAGCGGCGTATGAAACTGCAACAGCAAAATCAAGGGCAAAACGAATGAGGTGGTGGGATGAATCCCGATACGGCATGTTTGTTCACTGGGGGTTATATGCCCAGGTCGGACGAAATGAGTGGGTACAGGCGATTGAATGTATTCCTGTAAAGGAGTACGAGAAGTTGGCCGGGACTTTCAAGCCCAAACCGAACGCGGCCAGGGAATGGGCAAAGCTGGCCCGTGATTCCGGAATGAAGTATATGGTGATGACAACGAAGCATCATGAGGGATACTGCATGTGGGACACGGAGCAAACCGATTACAATTCAGTGAAAACCGGCCCCGGCCGCGATCTTGTGCTGGAGTTTGTTGAGGCCTGCAGAGAATACGGGCTTGGTATCGGGTTTTACTATTCTCTTATGGATTGGCATCATCCGGACGGTGCCGCGTGCGCATATGATCCTGCCGCCCGTGAGCGTTTTCTTAAATTTACCAAAGGGTGTGTGC
>JABGPX010000335.1 GCA_018644745.1 Spirochaetales bacterium | reverse complement strand
CGTAGAACACCGCGAGTTTACGGCGACGCTGCATACGCTCTCACCGAGAGAATGTGAGATTCTCGGCCTTATGGTACAGGCAAAGCGAATAGTGGCAATGGCCGAAGAGCTGGGCATCGCTGTACAAACGGTGCGGAATCACATCAGTAACATTTACTTCAAGCTTCACATCCACGACCGCATTGAAATCCTCAACTTCGTCGAACCAATTCGAAATTTCCTCCAGGGACGAGTGTAAGCGGCGTACTAGTAGAATAGTACCGTAAAAAACCTACGATCATGCGCGTCACCCTAGTATAGATTGCTCTATGCCGCTCGAGCATCGGGCGTTTATAGTGGTATTCAATGTAAAAGGGGCGCTTAGTAATGCCCTAAAATTCGATTACCAATCATTTTTTTTATTAGGAGGAAAAAATGAAACGTATTTTTATCTTTTTATGTGTCCTTGGATTGCTAATGTATGCGAATTTGTTTGCAGCCGGTGGCGAGGAAACTGCTGCTTCAGGAGAAAGAGAGGTCCTCGATATTTCGATTATCCAGGTTATATCTAAAGACCGTGTCCCGTCCTCAAGACCTACGCTCTATGAAGAGCAGATGGTGGAAAAGTGGGGCATCAGGCTGGCGTACGAAGACTACATAGCGGATGCGTATACCGATCGGATAACGGTTCTTATGGCCTCAGACGAGCATCCTGATATGCTGGGACCCGGTCCCCGAACTTGGGACGTAAATCCCTGGGGCCTGGAAGGCTATATCAGAGAGATGGAAGACCATCTGGATAAAGTCCCGAATTTTAAAAGGCAATGGGAACCGGAAGAATGGGAATTCATGATAGCGAAATCGACTGCCGCCGATGGGCACCTTTACATGCTGCCCAATAAAAACCCTCGAAAGGCTTCGATGACCTGGATTTACAGAAAAAGCGATTTTGATAAATACGGTCTCGAGTTCCCGACCACAACCGACGAGATGTATGAGATGTTGAAGGCGTATCAAAAGGCAAAACCGGATTTCATCGGTATTACCAACAGAGCAGGTGCCAACGGCCCATGGCAACGAATGGTTCATTCATACCGCACCAGCCCAAGCTTTTTTGTAGACTATGATCGAACTACCACTGAGCTCACCTACGGACCCAGCACGGATAAGTTTCGTGATATGATGATCTTCGTCCGCAAACTGTATGTCGAAGGGCTGATGGATCAAGAGTTCCCGACCAGGAATTATCAGACTTGGACCGAACAAGTCGCCCGCGGCGAAGCCGGATTTCTGTTCAGTTGGGGAACGCGAGCTCCGTGGTCGGAAGGAGTGGAAACAGACCCGGACGCCGAATGGGCATATGCACTTTCTCCGATTGCCGCTTATCCTGATAAAGGCCCGCTTGGTCAACTGGAAGAAGCGTATTTCCCGTGGGGAAATATATTTACCGATAAGATGACTGATAAAGAACTCGATCGAATGTTGGAGTACTTGGACTGGACCGCCACAGACGAAGGGTGGATTTGGACCAAATACGGCGTTGAAGGCGTTACGATGGAATTCGAAGGTAAAATGCCGGTTTATAAGGACCAGATGTACGATGTCGAAAAAAATCCCGAGGGCAGAGCAATGTGGTCATACGGCTTCTCTCTGGCATTGGCGAATTACTGGACGCCGTCGTGGCTCCCGAAGAGTTCTGGGGATCAAATCAACGATATAATTTCGGAGTACGTTGGCGAAGCAGAGCCGCTCCGAGGTTACGATCAGCACGGCCAGCCCTTTCAGAATCTGGTCATGAACTTTACCGAAGAAGAATCCAAGGATTATGCTGACCTCGAGGTCGTAGTGAACCAGGTACGTGATGAGTACGCCTTGAAGTTCAACCTCGGACAACTCGATCCAAGTAGCGACGCTGTCTGGGACGATTTCCAAGCAGAGCTGAAGAGAGCCGGCCTAGATGAGATGGCTGCATTGGCGAACAAAGTCTTTAAGAGAGAGCCATTTAATCTGAAGTAGTACGCGCTGTTAGATTTTACTGGTTCTGAATAGAACACACTCCCGGCGGTATTGTCGCCGGGAGTTTTTTTTCGTCCGTTATCGTCTCCATTAGTTCCTCAAGGAGCCCTTATGTCGTTAGAAAATGCAAAAAAAATCAGAATAAAACTCGCGGGAAAAGGCGGGGCTACATATGGAACCGAGCCGCTTACTTTCGGTATCCCCTTCGCCGAGTTTGACTTGCCCTCAACCGGTGGGATCCGTGTAACCGATGCTAACGATCGTTCTATCCCTGTACAGTATGAGTGCCGGACGACTTGGGATAAGGACCTTCGGCAAGTAAGGTGGCTGCTCGCGGACATTCAGAAAGACGAGCAACTTAAGGCAGACGCGGCACTCACCGTCGAATACCCGGTGAAGTCTGACAAAATCGAAGATCGAGCGGAAACGGAGAAATGGCCGCAGATCCGGATAAAGGAGTCTTCCGACTTTTTTTCGATCGACACCGGCGAACTTCAGGTGGATTTCAGACGGTCGTTTGACGTTTGGAAACTACCCAATAAGCCGGCCGTAATCGCCGGCTGCCGTCTAAAAACGAAGGACGGCTGGCTTGAGGTACTTCGCGGAGACGGACCGGTACTCTACATGAAAGATCAGCACGGCCGTTGCTACGATTCGCTTTCCTCAGGTTTCGCGCCTGAAGTTATTTTGGAGGAGCGTGGACCGCTTCGGGTCTGCGTCTTGATAAAGGGATTTCTCGCATCGGCTGAGGGAGTGCGGTTCTGTCCCTATCAGCTCCGCATTCACCTGTATGCCGGGAAATCCGATCTTCGGATTTTTCATACTTTCATATTCGATCAGGATCCTCACGGTATCGAGCTTTCCGCGGTAGGCATCGATTTCCCGCTCGCCTTGGGAGACGGACTTCGCGCGGCAGTCGGGGGAGAAAACGGGGCCGCTCACTTTTATGAGAATTGGCGGAGCTTGTCAATTCTGCAATACGATGATGAGCACTACAATATGCGGCGTAACGGAGCGCCTTGCGGTGCCGGAAAGAGAGCTCCCGGATGGGCGTCGCTCTGCGGAACAAAAGCGAGCGCGGCGGTCGCTATCCGCGACGCATGGCAGGAGTATCCAGCGGGATTTATGCTGAGCGAGAAGGGTATCGACGTTCAGATATGGCCGGAATCGTTTGGCCGGCCGCTGGTTTTTACCACACCCTTCGAAGAGAAAGAGATACGCTTTTACAGCCGCGATAAAAACGGACCCATGCGAAGCGAGGAGGAAGTTCGGGAAATCCTTGCGGAAAACCCAACGGCTCCTTTGAACCTCAAAAGTTTTAATATACGCAGCCTCGAAGAGGCGCGTTGGGTCGAAGAGATGGTAGAAAAATATGCACCGGGTCGGATCATGGGTTACAACGACTTGGGAACACAAAACGGACTAGGGGCCGCCAAGACCACCGAAGTTGTAATTCGATTGTCCGGAGAGCGCCTGACCGACACCGAATCGTTTTCATTTTCCGAAACCGTAAACAATCCGCTTCGTGCAATTGTCGATCCGGAATACCTCTGTGGAACGGGAGCTTTGGAGCATTTCTATCATTCCGGCGATCCGCGGTTCAGCCATGCGGACGCGGATCTGGATGATTATTTCGAACCCATCATCATCGATCCGGTCGAACAGTGCAAATTGTACGGCAAGATGCGCTTCGGTAATATGGTTTGCGTACATTCCTCCGCGGTTCCATGGGTGTATCTGCTTTACAAAGACTCTGAACCTTTGAAGGCCCTCAGATACGTCGGGTCGTACAACAACGAAGCCAACGATCAAATAATGGGTGTATGGGGTCAGTTCATCAGAACCGGCAATCCCGATTATCTCCGGGTCGCAGAACGTTACTCCCGGGCCGTTGCGGATCTTGCATTCGTCCATGCCCATCCGGGACATCCCGAACATGAAGGAGTAATGCATTATCACAGTGACAATCAGTGGAGCGGAGGATACAGCCCGTCGCATTCGGTAATCAGCGGCATTCTCACCGACTACTATCTAACCGGGAACCGGCGTCTTCTCGAAGTAGCAACGGAAGCGGCGAATCGCATCGTGAGGACGCAAGAACCCGCGGGAATCCTCTCATGCCGGCACGCTCCCCTGCATCGTGAGTATACGGGCCCGCTCGCTATACTGCTCGATGCATACCAGGCGACGTGGGAAGAGAAATATGGCATTCTGGCGGAGCGTTCGCTCAGCTGGCTGCTCAGGCTTGTCCGTACACCGGGCAGACTGCCGAACAGTTTACTCACCGCGGGCCCGCGTGGAGACGAAGCCTTAGTGCTCCCGGAATGTTTTCCGGAAGTTGCTTGGGGAAACAAATATCATCTCTACGCACCAGCCCTTCGGTATTTTCCGTCTAAGGCGCTCAAAGATTTTCTCATTGCGGAGGCGGATTATTTCGTGTGGGAATTGCCGAAAACTATGCTCAATTATGCATGTACAACGGTTTGTTTTGCGTACGATCTTCTTCACAAACCCGAATACGCCTACTATGGAGCCAACCTAATCGCGACCCTCCTGCGTGAGTATGTCGATGACATCCGCCAAAACCGGCAATTCGATTTCTCCGCTATGAAAAACAGCAGTTTCGTACCGCGGCTCATGCGGATTATTGCCGCCGAAATGGACCGCGATCCTGACGGATTTGAACAAGGTCTCGCTAAATGGGTAAAAAAACGCTCTGCCATGCCCGACCGGCCCGAAGAAGTACGGCCGGACGATGCGGTTCATGAGAGCTTGGGCATCTTGAGTACAGAGCCGCATCCGCGAGACTGACCGGCAAATTGTGAATCTATTGGAGTCTTATCATGAAAACCATATCGATTAATGTTGTCAGCCCATCCGATAATCATCTGCTGCTTATTGGAATTCCATTCGTCCAAGGAACTTTTTTTGAGTACGACGGCCTGAAATTAGCGCTTGATGAAACTCCGCCTGGCGGTTCTGAGCTTCCAATCTGGTACTCTGTGCGGAATACCTGGCGAGACGGCAGCATCCGCTGGATTTTTCTCCACAGCCGGATCCCATCCGGATCGCACCGATTGGCTCTCTCAATACTCAAAGGGAAGAAAGAGGTGGTGCCGCGCCTCGAGCTGCTGGGATTCGGTCTGGCTGTCGGCGGCTGTCGCTTCTCGGTGGAAGAAGATGGCTTTACATTCGAGGGTCCCTCCGGCAGTGTTTCATACGGAGCGGACGTTATACACTCCGATTTGGCCCCCGCGCCATTCAAGCCGCTAGAGTTGGTTATTGACCTGGTGGAAGAGAGCCCGATATCGCCTTTGATCAGAATTACGGAAGCTGAAGACGGTTTCTCCCGCGATTTTCTCATACGGCTTGATCCTCTAAACGAACGGATGACCATTCACCGACGTATGACAGTCTACGAAGAAGGCTTTTACCACCTGGATAAATCGTCTGCTCAATTTACCTTTTCTAGTTCGGTCGCGGAAGGCCGGACTGTCGTCCTCGCACCGGGAACGTTTTCAGAAGACGGCGCGGATACGACAGGCTTTCCTTCCGGGCTTTTCCGCGGAGAAAATGCGGGCCTCTACATGGACAAATTCTGGCAACGTTTTCCCGCAGCGGTCGATTGCAAGGGAAGCGACGTAAGTGTCGAGTTTTATCCTGAGGAAGCGGATCCACTGCCGGTTAGCGGCGGTATGTCTTACCGGCATATCGTGAGAGCCGCATGCAGCGGTCAAGGGGTAGACGGCCTTGGAAGCGATATCCAGATTGTTATCGATCAACAGCACCTAACGGATTCATTCGCCTGTGAAAAGATCTATATTCCTGAAGGTCATTTCCCCGCGTTTGAGAACTTAAATAAAAAGATTTTGTATCAGACAAAGAATGATTTATACCAAGATGGTACTCATCCGGCGAGCATGGATGAGGAAACCAAGCAACACCCGGATTTTTTCGGTCTGGAACACTACGGCGATTTTCCCGCGCCGTTAGCGGAATACAGGGAAGAGGGCAAACCGACCTTTTATTGGGACAATGAATACGATACTGGCTTTGGTTATTATCGCGGCTACGCCATGTACGGTGACGCCAATGCCATGAAGATGGGATACTGGCACGCCGTCCATATGTCCGATATAGATATCAGCTCTATCAGCGGCGATATGAAGTGCCATGGGAGCGGACATCACCATACCACATTCAAATCTGAAATGGGACATGTGTGGAATGACAGTTGCTGGTTGAATTACTTCTTTTCAGGCGACATATGGGCCAAGGAGGAAGCGGAGAAACTCTGCCATAGCATAATCGGGGAATTATGTCAGAGCCGGGAACAATTGATACATGGCTATTGCTTTGCGGAACGATACACCGGCTGGCCACTCATGGTGCTCGTTGCAGGCTACGAGGCGCTGCACGATGAATCGATACTCAATGGCGCGCGTTTTCTGGTTGATTTCATGATCGATTTCTTTAACGACCCGCATTCGTTTTATGAGCAGGAGAACTACTATTTAAGCGAGCCCTCAGAGTTTTACCGGTCCGCTCTTGTGGACGGATGCAAACCTTTTATGATGGGCGTAATAATGGAGTCTTTGGAACGGTACTTTTTCAACACCGGTGATGAAAGGGTAATAGAACCGATTACGAAAGCATGTGATTTTATCATCGATAAGATGTGGGATTTCAATCGCGGAGCATTCATGTATGAATGGAATGCATACAGCAATGCGCAGTTT
>JABGPX010000642.1 GCA_018644745.1 Spirochaetales bacterium | reverse complement strand
TCAAGGAGGGACTTATGATTATTAACCACAACGTAAGTGCCATGTTTGCCAACCGCACGCTCGGTATGCAGAACCATAAAGTTGGTGGAAGCATAGAAAAGCTGAGCTCGGGACTACGCATCAACAAGGCCGCAGATGACGCCTCAGGGCTTGCTGTTTCTGAGAAACTAAGAAGTCAGATACGTGGTTTGAACCAGGCAGAGAGAAACATTCAAGCGGGTGTTTCTTTCATACAGGCGACCGAAGCTTACCTGAACGAAACTCAGGACATTCTTCACAGGCTTCGAGAGCTTTCAGTTCAAGCCGCAAACGGTATCTACTCTGACGAAGACAGAATGCAGATTCAGGTCGAGGTATCCCAGTTGGTCGATGAGGTCAACAGGATCGCGTCACATGCGCAGTTTAACGGTATGAATATGCTTACCGGTCGGTTTTCCCAGGGTGGGGATGCGACCATGCAATTTCAAATCGGAGCAAACATGGACCAGAACGAGAGAGTTTTCATCGGAACCATCACGGCCGAATCGCTGGGACTGCAAAGTGTTCAGGGATCTACTGATTCTATTTCGATTTCAACCCCTGAGCAGGCTAACTTGACAGTCGGTGTTCTTGATAGTGCGCTTCGCATTGTCTCGAAGCAACGGGCTGATCTCGGTGCCTATCAGAATAGATTCGAGATGGCGTCAGAGGGCATTGCCTCTGCAGCAGAAAATCTGCAAGCGGCAGAATCGCAGATTCGCGATGTCAATATGGCGAGTGAAATGGTTGACTACGTGAAGAATCAGATCTTGGTTCAATCGGGTACAGCCATGTTGGCGCAAGCCAACACTCAACCTCAGTCAGTTCTTAGCCTGCTGGGTTAGTCCCCGTAAACTCCGTTCAGATGATAGCAAAGAGGCTTCCGGACGTCACCTTTTTGCTGAAAATCAGACAGGAGGGGCTCGCGCCCCCTCTCTGTCGTTTATTGAGAGGAAAAAAATGGAACTGGATATCACAGGAATTGCCCGAAGTAGTAGTGCGCCAGTTCAAGAGATTGTAAATCGACCCAAGCCGATCGACACGAAGGCCTTACGGCAGGCGAAAGATGTCGCGAAGAAGCTATCTGAAGCCGCGGCCGAAACAAAACAGGATCGGATACAGGTAGAACGGTATCTCAGTGATATAGTTAAATACACCAGGTTTTTCAATAAGAGACTCCGGTTTTCAATCAACGAAGAACTGAATCAGGTTGTGGTAAAGGTGATTGACAGCCAAACCGATAAGGTAATTAAGGAGATTCCCCCGGCAGTATTGCAGCGATTGCATGTGCGTATAAGGGAAGCTATCGGGCTGTTGGTCGACGAGATAATCTGAAAGCGGCGCGCAAAGCACTGGCGCTGACCAGCAGATAATATCCTGCAACCCGCAAAGCCGGTGTGCGCCCTATGCACGTGCCGGCTTTTTTGCTTTAGCACCGACCTCGGGGGGAGGGCAGGAACATGTCAGACATATCGATTCCAGGTGTTCCCGGCACGAGCAAATATAACACCGAAAAAATGGTCGAAGAGCTCATGGCGGTCGAAAGGATCGGCATGGAACGCATGGAAAGCGAGCTCGAAGAAACCAAAATTGTAAAAAAGGCCTGGCAAACCGTAAATCGGTCCCTAGCCCGCGTCAGAGACGCCTCAAAGGCCCTCTACGGGTTTGAAAACCCATTCAATGACAGGATATCAAATTCTTCTGATGAATCGATTCTCACCGCCACAGCCACGAGAGAAGCATCTCCCGAAAGCACCGAAATAACTGTAGAAAGCCTCGCTGGCCGTGATCGCTTTCTTTCCGGTACCCTCGATCGAGATTTCGAAGTAAATGAAGGCCGTTTTACCTTCACTGTTGGCGAAAAAGATATATCATTTAACTTTCGGGGCGGGAGTCTAAAGGACTTCGCAAATACCCTCAACAGCCGATCCAAAGACATTCTGAGCGCCCGGGTGGTGCCGAATACATCCACAACACAGGTAATACTCATCGAATCGGCAAAAACAGGTGCCGAGAATACCATGAGGTTTTCCGACGACGCCCTCGAGTGGGGTCTCGAAACCGGCTTGCTGAAAACTTCGGACACCGCGGCAAGGAATTTCGCGATGAGCACCGGCACATTCAACCGGTTGGAAAAGCCTCTCACCGATTCTATAATACAGTTTGAAGGGGGAGCGGCGATGGTGCTTCCCGGCGGCGAGGCACAAATTCCGATTACGCCGGTGGTCGTCTCAAAGGCGAACCTTACCCTCGAAATAGAATATGAAGTAGAAGTTTTACCATACAATTATACGCCACCCACCCCGCCAAAGGGGCCGGCGATCCCGGATGCAGACGGAATACTGTATCAAGGTATCGAAATTTCTAATGAATCCTCGCGGGTTCTTGTCCCAGAATGGTCCCCTGCCCCACCCCCTGAAAAAAACGATGACATGAACGTATTCTTCATCAATGGTGGAGGATCTACTTTTCCTCTAACTCCCGTTACCGATGGAGCAGGAACACAGAAAATTTCCATCAAACTATCCGACTATCTTGATTCAGTTGACGCGCTGCAGGTGCGCAACGCAAATACTCACCGTCAGATTCAGATAAAATCAGTAAAAATATTTGATCCGGAAGCCCGTGGAGATTACACCCCCCTCAATCCGGTGGAAACCGCCTCAGACGCGGTTATCTATATGGAGGGCATTGAGGTACGCCGAGATACAAATACAATCGACGATCTGCTTCTTGGCGTTACTCTCAATTTGAAAAATTCCAGCGAAGATCCGGTAAAGCTGGATGTGGAACCGGATCGAGAAGGTGTCAAAGAGGCAATTATCGCACTTGTCGGCTATTATGATGAACTCCTCTCGGAGATAAATATTGTAACAGGCAGATCCGAAGATATTATCGAAGAGATTAGCTATCTTACCGACGAAGAGCGAACCAGCGCCTACGACCGGCTTGGATTACTCCAAGGTGACATGACTCTCATGCGGCTCAAATCGAGTCTCCAGACAATTCTTATGAATCCATATCCAACTTCACTCGGCAGAGAACTCGCTCTTCTTGATCAAATCGGAGTCTCCACAAACTCGGTTGGATCGAGTTCAGGCTCCGTTAATCGATCAAGACTACGGGGATACATCGAAATTGATGAAGAAATACTCGATCAGGCGCTCGAATCTAATCTCCCGGCAATAAAAGAGCTTTTTGGCCAAGACACAGATCAAGATCTCATAGTTAACGAAGGGGTTGCGTACAAACTCGACACCTATGTCAAGAATTATGTGGAAACCGGCGGGCTCATCGCCACACGACTTGCCACCATAGACGGCCGGATTTCGAGGACTTCAACGAGCATAGAAACCGAGCAGGAAAAGCTCATTGATCTCGAGCAGAAATATAAGCAGCAGTTTGCGACAATGGAAGGTTCACTCAATACTCTTGAACAGAGTTCGCAGCAGATTGATAATTTTAATAACAGCTCTAATCGCTAATAGAGTACAGCAGCCATACAGTAAATAAGGCGATAGGAGAACTGAGGTACCTACTTGGAAATACGGATAAACGGTGAAAAAATTGATTTCACCCTTGAACAGGAGCATGTACTAGGCGAGGTTATCGACGGTCTTCAGGAATGGCTGGAAACCAACGGTTTTACCATAGCCGAGATTAGAAGGGATGATACTAATGTTCCATTAGGTTCAAAGCTCGATTGGAAAGATGATCCTGTGCAGGACATCTCTGTACTAGAAATAATCGCCCATCATCCTATGGATCTGGCTTTTGATAAACTTAGCGCCGTGGCCCGTTTCCTCGAACTGATTCAGGAAAATGCGGATCCTGAATCAGCATTTATCCGGGATCTCATGAAAGGCGCGGAGGACGTCGGGGAAATGATTGACGCAGTCCTTCCCATTCCCGGCTCGGAACGTCTGTCATTCGGAAGTCAATTCCTGCAACTTGCCTCGGAATCCGGTATTTCCAGTGAAGGGCCGATCCGGCAGGACGCTTTTTCCGCCCTTCTCAAGTTCATTTCTGAGCTTCTGCTGGTACTATCGTCGAGGATTCGTGAAATATCAGACCCGGAAACAGAACTAAAGGCAACTATGTCAATCCTCGACACAATGTTAGGGAATATTGGGGATGTAGCAATACTGCTGCAAACCGGGAAGGATGTAGAAGCTATGATGAAACTGGCAAAGTTTATCGAAACTGTGCAAAGAATGATTCGAGTTTTACATTATCTCGGAGAGAAATCCCACGTTGATCTTGGATTACTGAATATAGAGGGAGCAAGCACCAAAGAGTTTACTCTGTCTTTAAACGACTTTCTCCGAGAGTTAATGTCGGCGATGGAGACCGGAGATACGGTCCTCATCGGCGACCTCTTGGAATATGAGGTGGCACCAAAACTCGGCGCTTTTCACACAGCTCTTCGCGCCCACGGTATATTATGATGTACCCGCTCCAGGTTAACTACGGCACAACATTCGTCAGAACCGCCGATACCTCAACAATCGTTATCATGAGTATTGTTATCGGCGCGGTCGTTATTTTTCTCATAATTGCCGGTGCGGCCACAAACAAAAAATCATCGGGCAAAAAAGGGGGAAACGCCAAGTTCCGAAAAAGCACCTTCCGAAGAAGGGCGGCAAAGCTCGGGCTTTCAAAGACTCACGTAAAAGCCCTTGAGTTCATCGCTGAAAGATACAAAGTACGAAACCCGTATGCATTACTCTCAAATTCCGCTCAGCTCGACTCGTTTCTTAGGAAAGCAGTTCAAGGAATTGACGATCAGGTATCCACGGATGAAGCAAAAGAGGCCCAGAAGCTAACCCTGTACCGGGTAAAGCAGATTATCGAACGGAACAGCCAGAAGTCTGCCAGCTATTCCACATCGAGACAGTTGAAAACAAACCAAAAAATTGCAATCAGTGTAAATGATGGAGAACGGTATCAAAGTCGGATTGTATCGGTGCTCAAAGACAATATCGCCATAGAGGTTCCAATCGGAGACTCAGGGAACCAAGTCAGATGGCAGAAATGGTCGCCTGTAAAAATGTTTTTCTGGAGAGCAAATGGCGAGGGTTATTCCTTCGTCTCCAAAATCAGCGGATACAACACAATGAAAGGAGTTCCATCCGCCTTTATACAGCACAGCAACAAAATCCTAAAATCAAAACAGCGCAGATACCGCAGAAAGGCTCTTGATAGACCTTGTTACTTCTACCCGGTCCGAATTCTCACCTCCGGCTCAGGGCGAAATCAAACGAAAAAAGCTTTCGTAGAGACAAAACGAAACTCCCTTGGCACTGTAATAGAAATTTCCGCGGGTGGGTGCAGCGTGCGGGCTTCCCGCGTCCTCCAAAAAGGCTCCCTTATTAAGCTGGATTTCGAAACTGTGAGAGGTTCTCCCGTATCTCTCTATGGCAAAGTAATAAACACGCGAAAAGAAGACACAATGGGTTATATTATGCACATCATGTTCACCCGGGTGTCCAAGAAAAATATCAACAGAATTAACGAATTTATATACGAGTACAGCGGCGTTGGATGACCTTTGGTCGCGTCGAATAGCCCGCATTTTGTCTAGTTTACCGAATTCAGTCCTATTTAAAATTGTGGTTTGATCTTAGCACGTGTAAATATTGCAGTAATCAGAGGCTCCCGCTTATTCGTCCGAGATAATTGACCTCTCTCTTGTTTTTCTCTAGGATTCAATTGGATGGAAAAAATATCGCAAAATCCCGAGCAGACATATAATTTTGGTTTACAGATAGCAGACACAGTTAGGCCGGGCAGCGTCGTGATCCTCACAGGTCCCCTCGGTGCGGGAAAAACCATTATTGCGAAAGGGATCGCCGAAGGCCTCGGAATTACCGAGCAGGTAACTAGTCCTAGTTTCTCAATTGTCTCGGAGTATCAAGGCAACCTGAATATGCGGCACATCGACTTATACCGAACCGGCTCCGATGAGGAACTCGAACTGATGGGCTTCGGGGAGCTTACTTCCGGCAGTGCTGTTTCGATTATAGAATGGGGTGAAAAGGCAAAGAGCTTTTTAAATTCCGATGAACTGGTAGTAGAAATAACCATTGAAAAGGACCTCTCACGCAAAATGAAATTAACCGGTCCGCCCAAAATGCTGGAACAACTTCAATGAATATATTAAATATCGACACCGCAACCGAAGTATTCGGACTGGGACTCTCCACATCATGTGGAGAGTCCTACGACATGGTAAAAAACATAGGCCTCAAACACGCTGAAATTGGGATGCCTGCAATTAAGTCGCTACTCGACGAGGCAGGAATATCGCTTTCCGATCTACAACTGATTGTTTGCGCGGGTGGTCCGGGATCGTTTACAGGACTCAGAATTGGAATGGCGACCGCAAAAGGGCTATCCGCAGGTGCGGGCGTGCCCGTGGTGAGCATTCCGACCCTCGATGCGATGGCTTACGGTCTGGATTGGTTCGAAGGACTGGTACTGCCGGTAATTGATGCTAGAAAAAAACGGATTTATGTCGCCGAATATCGTCGGGGAGTCAGGGAGTCCGATTATCTTGACTTGCCGATCGAGTTTCTCCCGGAAATCGCTGCTAAAGAACAGGCGCTTCTGCTTACAGGAACGGCTCCGGAATTAGCGCAAGAAGTGTTTGGAGCTTCTGATACAAACAATCTAAAAACAATATCTATATATCGCCGCCTAGGTTGGAATGAATGTTATC
>JABGPX010000577.1 GCA_018644745.1 Spirochaetales bacterium | reverse complement strand
AACATTCCGCCGTTGATATCGATAACCGCACCCGTAATGAATTCCGCCGCGTCGGACGCGAGGAAGGCCACAGTATCAGCTATATTTTCCGGATTAATTAGCTTTCCCATCAATAGTGTTTTTTCAAGGCCCTCTAACTCTTCCTTTGTAAAGCCTTTTACCATATCTGTCTTTGTTGTGCCTGGGGCAACCGCATTTACAGTAATATTATCAGACCCAACCTTCCTCGCGATATTCATGGTCATGCCTATCAACGCGGACTTTGATGCTGAGTAGGCGCATCCGGCGCTATAGCCGCCCATTCTCCCGGCGATGGAAGAGATATTTATAATTCTCCCCCATTTCTGGGGAATCATATATTTCAATGCCTGCTTTGTCGCGAAAACCGCGCCTTTTGTATTGATATTCATAGTTCTATCCCATTCCGCTTCATCCAGGTCGGCTATCGAGGAAGTACTGAGGGTTCCGGCATTGTTTACCAGAATATCCACCGAGCCGAATTCTTCAGCGACCGAATCAATCATCCTGCAGATTGGTTCCACCTGTGAAACATCTACCCGGTAGTACTTCGAGGTTAAACCATGGGACTCTATTTCTGCCAAAACTTCGGCCGCAGCTGAATCGTTGATATCCACAACGATCGGAATAATGCCGCTTCTCGCGAACGTGAGGGCAACCGCTTTGCCAATGCCGCTTGCGGCTCCGGTAATGACTGCGACCTTGGATCTAGCCTCGAGTCCGTCATTTAAGGGCATATCGAAAAACCCCCATTACATGGAACTGACCGAATGAAATCCCTCATAAAATCGGGGTTTTTCGTATTGCCGTAAGGTAAAATAGCAGTTAATAGAGATACCCTTATTTCTGTCTTCGTAATAGCTGTCCTGTCTCCTTTATTGATAGTTCCAATATCGCCTGCATATCCTCGTAGCTGCTCGTGTCCATAAGCCGTCCCCGCAGGGTCGAGGCGCCGCTGAATCCACGGATATAAACCTTAACAAATTTTTTCATCACATTGAAGTTTCTTTTGTCGCCCCAGGTTTCTCGGTAAAGAGCGATGTGCTGTTTCAGATACCCCGCCTTTTCTTCGAAGGAGAGCTTCCTGTACTCGCCGCCATCTTCGCGAAAAAGCAAAGGATTGACAAATATCCCTCTTCCTACCATAACCCCATCGACGCCGTATTCATTGTGGAATGCGCCGATCTGACCCCGGTTTTCTATATCCCCATTTCCTATAATCAACGTTGAGATTTCCATTTCATTTCTGAGTCCGACAACTCTCTTTATTTCGTTCCAATCTGCCGGGACGTCAGACATATCTTTGGAAATCCGGCCGTGAACGGTCAATGCGGCGATATCATGCTCTAGAAGGAAGCCGGTCCATTCGAGGGTCTTCCTCTTTTTAAAGCCGATTCGTGTTTTTACACTCACCGGCAGGTCACCTGCACCTTCTTTCGTCGCGATGATCATCTCCTCCGCGAGGGAAGGATTCTCGATAAGTGCGGAGCATGCACCGGTTTTTACGATCTTTTTCACCGGACAGCCCATGTTTATATCAATACCGGCAAAGCCCATTTCGCGTATATCGCCGGCGGCGGTCTTGAAATTTTCAGGTTTCAGGCCCCAGATCTGAGCCACCAGTGGTCGCTCGATTTCCGAATGTCTCAGCCGGTGAATTACCGCATCCCGGCCGGCGGAGCACATGCCATCCACATTAACGAATTCCGTAACATAGACATCGGGCGCTCCCCAGGCAGAAATGAGCTGCCGAAATACCGTATCAGTCACGTCTTCCATGGGTGCGAGAACTGTAAAAGGAATGTTCAGCGATTGCCAAAAGCCGGCGTTTGCCATACCTGGTTTCCGTTAGGAGTCCTTTTTCCTCTTGTTTTTCTGCGACGCCTTCAGAAGATCAGCGAATGTGGATGTTTCGCTCCCTTTGGCTCCGTATTCGCCCATATAGCGTCTTGCCGTACTCCGTTCCTGGTGCGAGGGCCTGCTCCCTCTTCCGCCGCTATCTCTAACCGGCTCTTCTTCGTATCCGCACGCGAGAGAGTGACATACGAGCTTTTCTCCGCCGTTTCGTCCTTTTCCCGACCGCAAAGTCATCAACGGTTTACCGCACAAAGGACATGATTTTCCTGTAGTATTTTTCGGCTTATACTCCGCCGAGCTGTTCTTCACTTCGGCTACCAGATCTACAGCGTTTTTCCTAATGTCTTGCGAGAATTTCCCGGCGCTCTCCCTGCCTTTCTCTATCTGGACAAGTCTCTGCTCCCACTCCGCGGTGAGAACCGGTGATCTGAGCGGACCCGGAATAAGCTCAAGAAGTTCTGTGCCTCGCGGCGTGGGTTGTAGGGATTTTCCCTCCCGTTCGATATAACCGCTCGAGATCAGTTTTTCAATTATTTCCGCCCTTGTGGCAGGAGTGCCTAATCCTCCGCGGGAAATTGACTCCTTGAGTTCCTTGCTCTTGATGAACTTACCGGGATTTTCCATGGCCCCGAGCAGCGTTGCCTCGGTGTACCTTGCCGGCGGCTTTGAAAAGCTCTGCTTTGCTTTCACTTTTTCGGCGATTACAGTTTCACCCTTTTCTCTTTTGCCTAAAGTCTGCTCGTGAATCTCCTCGCCTCCCGAATCGGCCCGATAGCTTTCGACTCTGCGCCAACCGGGATCAGTAACCGAGGATCCGTGTGCTGCAAACCGTTCCCCGTTTATCTCCACGATCAACTTGGTTGTTTCATATAAATATGGCGGTGACAGTACGGCGAGGAATCGGCGTGCGATCATGGTCCAAAGGGATCGTTCATCAGCATCGAGGCGGCTGAGATCTACCGGTTCTTCCGTGGGAATTATCGCGTGGTGGTCACTGACTTTACTTCCATCTATAAATCGCTTTCCCGGCTTTATGGGCTTTTTTCTGATTTGGCTTACAGTGCCGCCGAAGGGGGTATTTGTTATTGCTTGAAGACGAGCCGGAAGAGTCGGTTCCATATCTTCGGTAATATGACGTGAATCGGTTCGGGGATAGGTGGCGTACTTATGCCTCTCATAGAGCCCTTGGAGGACCTGCAGGGTTTTTCTCGCTGAAAATCCAAGCTGCACATTGGCTTCCCGCTGCAGAGCGGTTAAATCAAAGGCCAACGGCGGCGGCTCGCTTTTTTTCTTTCGATCAACAGAGATTATTACGCCAGATTTTCCCGATACTTTCGCGGCGATATCGCCGGCGGCCTTATCGTTACTGATCCGGCTGTTTCCGTTCGGGCTTTGCCAGAGTCCGGTGAACATCCCCAAATCCGCGGAGACAGTCCAGTAGGGAACAGGCACGAAGCCCTTTATCTCTTTCTCTCTCGTGACGATCATGGCGAGGGTGGGTGTCTGAACTCTGCCCGCCGATAACCGCGCGTCAAATTTGCAGCTGAGAGCCCGGGAGATGTTAAGGCCGACGATCCAGTCGGCTTCCGCCCTGCACTCTGCGGCGTGAAATAGATTGTCGTATGCTTTTCCCGGCTTAAGGCCGGCAAAGCCAGCCTTAATTGCCGAATCGGTTTGTGAGCTGATCCAGAGTCTTTTGTATTCCCCTTTCCATCCACCCAGACGCATAATCAGACGGGCGACCAGCTCTCCCTCACGTCCTGCGTCGGTGGCGATTATCACCTGGTTGATATCCTTACGGTGAAGAAGCTCCTTTATCGCCCGGAACTGCTGGGAAGATCGACGTATTACCTTATACTTCATCTGCCCGGGAAGCATCGGCAGGTCGTCAAGGGACCATTTCTTGTACTTTTCGCTATACGCGGATGGCTCGGCCAGTTCAACCAGATGTCCCATCGCCCATGTAACAATGTAACTGCTGTTTTCCCAGTGGCTTTTCTGCCTGTTCGAGCATTCCAGTACTCTGCCAATCTCTTTACCGACGCTGGGTTTTTCAGCAAGAACCAGTGATTTCATAATTGAAAAAAGTATACAGAAGCGAAGGGATTCTAGGAACCTGAAGGTAACCAGATCTGAACAAAAGTTCCATTCCCGACGGTGCTCGAAATATCAATTGTTCCACCGTGAAGCTCAACGATTTGCCGGGCGATGGTAAGTCCGAGACCCGACCCTGGTGTATTCCTCGCCCGGTCCCCTCTGAACAATCTATCAAAAACCTTGCCCAGCTCATCCTCAGGAATAACATCGCCGGTGTTTTCGAATGCGACGGTTACTCCGTTTTTTTCCGGTCTGCTTGATATGCTGATGGTGCCGTCCGCGTCGGTGTGCCTTACAGCATTAGACATGACATTTGAGAACGCCCGGAAAACTAGGCCTGCATCGATTGTTATGGGCCGGGAGCGGCTGTCCTGATAAATCGTGATTCCTTTTTTTTCCGCCTCGAAGGAGAATGCCTCGACAAGATCCGCCAGAATATTCGACAGGTCGACCGGCTCGAGAGTGTGAACTATTTCCGGCGTCTCCAACTGCATGAGTTCTTGCAGATCATTTATGAGGGTTTCCACCCGGTTTATTTCTCCCATGTTCTGCTCAATTCTGCTAATGTTCAACGGAAGTACCCCATCGCGTATGCCCTCAAATTGGGCCTTCAGAGCGGAGATAGGAGTTCTGAGGTCGTGAGCAACATCCTGGGCCCATTGGGTTCGTAGCCGCCGCTCCCTCAGCAATTGTTTTCGGAGATCATTCGCGGCATTTGCGATATCTGCTATCTCATCGGCACCGGATTCTGGTAAATTTTCTTCCAGATTTCCTTCGGCAAGCCGGCGAATTCCTTTCGCGACCGTTCTGGCAGGTTTTGATAGGCTCCTTGAAAAGAACAGCGCGTATATTGCCGAAATAACGCAGGACACCAGTGCGCCGATCCAGAGCACCCGCGTCATCGACGTTATAAATTGCTGATTAGACAGATCGTTCTGAAAGCTGAGATTACCAATGTGGTAGTACCCTAGTAGCTTGCCGTCAACAATCACCTTCTTCGTATCGCCGTCCTCTCCGAACCCGCGGTTTCGTCCGGCGCCCCGATTGCTGAATATCAGTTCCTGACGAGTATTGTAGATAAAAACGGAGATCGATTGGGGGAATGAAACTCCCGAGGTTTCAGGATCGGCAAGATAACGGGTTACATTCTCATGTGTTTCAAGAACCTTATTCTCGGCCCAAGTGCTTTGGGAACGGTCAAAGCCTAAAAAAAGAAATGCTGAGAGGATCGCCAGAAAGATCAGCAGCGCCGCAACAAATGATAGTAGGGTTCTGAAAAATATAGTTTTCACTTGGCTTTACCGGAAAATCGGTATCCAAAACCGCGAATAGTTTCGATCCATTCTGCTGACCCAAGCTTGGAGCGAATGTTTTTTATGTGTGTATCGATTGTTCTCTCAGAGCCTTCGGCGATATAATCCAGGCTTTCCGTGAGAAGATGAGTGCGTTCCACGACGATGCCGGCTCTGTCGGCGAGATGTGTAAGGATTTTCCATTCGGCCGCGGTAAGCTGGATATTCTCGCCGTCGTGCAGCACCTGATGTGCGTCATCGAGTATTTGTAATTCATTGCCGTTAAGTTCCCAGCTGTTTTGTTTCGGTTCTTCTCCAGGCGCAGTTCTCCGAAGCACCGCTTTAACACGCAATGTAAGTTCCTTTGGCGAGAATGGCTTTACGATGTAATCGTCCGCGCCAATCTCGAAGCCTGTAATACGATCGGATTCAGTAGCTTTTGCGGTCATGAATATCACCGGTATATTCTGGGTTTCACTGAGTTTCTTAGCGACGAGAAATCCGTCTCCATCCGGAAGCATGACATCCAATATCATCAGATCCGGTTTCCCTTTCTCCACAGCGTCGTGGAATCTTCTGAATCTCGAAAACTCGACGACTTCATGGCCATCAAGTACCAGATAGCCGGCCACGGCCTCGCGGAGATTATCATTGTCCTCTACCAGGAATATTTTAGCCATTGTGCCATCTCTCCTATCACTTCAGCCTAAATCAGCTGACCAATTATTATGATAGCATTGATAGATGTAGATTCTGAAGGATTAGTGTGAAGATTGGGTGAAGGACAAAAAAACGCGACAGACATCACTTAAGACGCCTGCCGCGGTCTTTTTTCTAATGTGAGTGAGAAGTTACAAGGTGACTTCGAAGGAGCCTCGGGTTTTTGTGTGGTATGATCCGAAATCATCTTTCCCATTAGGACCATACGCGTAGATTATTTTGTAAGTTTTTCCTTCTTCCAGCACTTTGTCATATGCGTCGCCGGAATCCAGCATGATCGTAAAGCTCAGCATGGTACCTCCGTCGGCCTCTCCACCGTCGAGGTTGGAGAAGTTTTCCTCTCCGCCTTCGGCGGTATCGGGTCCATGTTTTACCTGGCCTATTCCGTAATCGTCTCTCAAAAATGCCTTTCCGTCCGCCACATACCCGATGAGTATGTTTGCGTCCGCCATCTTATTAGAAGGATCAAATCCCAGCGCTATCCATCCGGTGGTGGGAGCCATAATCTGTACGTTTAAACTATCTCCATCAACCTGCCATTGGAAATCAAAGGAATGTGAATCGTTTCCGGCTTGCGAATACCCCGGCAAAACCATGCTTTCCGATGCTTCTTCTTCATCACCTCCTGCGAACGCTATCGCCGCAGTAAGTAACACAAGTGTAATCATTGTAAATGTCTTTTTCATAGTACCTCTCCTTCATACTTTCGTATGTCACTTGGGAATCTAATCATTCTGTGTCAGAAAGGCAAAATTTATTATTAAATTTA
>JABGPX010000596.1 GCA_018644745.1 Spirochaetales bacterium | reverse complement strand
GAAAGCTTTTAAGAAAACCTGCGGAAGATATGAGAAAAAAAAGCTGATCGTCTCTCACAACCGAAGAGATAAGGTCACTTAAGTAATGCTCCATCGTCGACCGGCTCGAACTCGTCATGAGCTGCCAAAATGCATCTGGCAAATCTGCCAGCTGTGTACGGACGAGATCAATCCAGTCGGACGACTGTAGAAGGATAAGTCCGGAGGCAAGCCGGTAGAACATATACGTTCCAGTCTGCCTGAAAACCCACATGTTGTCCCGCGTTCGAGCAAGTATTTCATCAATTCTTGTAATATCTTTGTATTCGACTCTGACCGGGAGGCTCTCGAGAAGAAAACGGTCTTTTGAGGCCATACTCGACGACTCAAAAGCCCCTGCATCTGAAAAGAGCTGCTGCCTTATATCGGCGTCCGGGAGCGTACCCCGGTAATATACATCAAGACTTACATTGAAGTAGGGATCAAACTCATTGGACTCAGCAGATTCCGCAAGCAGAATGCTGTCGACTCCTTCCCACTCTTTCAATCTAGCTGCAAGATCGGTAGATATACGTTCAACTTTCTGTTTCATAACTCTTACATGGTATCATAAATATTCCGAAAACTGAAAGTCCCTTTGCCTGGAAATTCTATGGATTTTCGAATATCATTGCTCTCGCTATGTACCTAACGGTTATCATACCGCCATCGAATATTCGAACGATACTCGCGGAACGCCAAACCTCGCTGTTCATCGAGTCGTTTTCGCCGGCCGCGCTGTTTCTTCCTCCGCACATCCCGCTCGTGTTCTCGAACACCCCGCCTTCTGAACCAAAGCGCCCGCTGGAACCTCAAAAAAAGCCTTTCGAGTCTGTTAATTATTCCCGGGAGGGAGAGCACATCTTTCTGCAGGTGGCGCCGGAAGAACAGCTCGCGGATATAACCCGTTTGCTGAAGGTCTCCCCGACTGAACCCTATTTCCCGACTAGAATCGGCGTACCGATTGGATTGTACGTACCGAATGGTGTCATCTCTATCGACAATCTACCAGCGCCTCCAAAGGTACGATGGGGGGCATCTACGCTGGTTTGCTTCGAATTATCACACGGCAGCATTGATGACTGGTGGAATCATGTCGAGACTCATCTTATATGGAAATTGGAAATCAAGAAGCTTCGGTAGTGTCATCGCTCGACGCGAGGAGAACCCGGTTTCGCCCGGCCTCTTTGGCCTGATAGAGAGCCTTGTCGGCTGCGTTGGTCATCTCGTTCGCCCCCGAAATACCTGGGAAGCAAGCGATTCCACAGCTGAACGTAACGCTAAACTCGGTGTCCTCTGCCTGGTGTCTGATCTGCGAAAAATTGTCCCTTACTTCATCGAGTATTCTCTGTGCGTCCTCCGCATGTGTATTCAGAAGGATCGCCCCGAACTCCTCGCCTCCGTAACGGCCGATTATATCAGTTCTACGTAGCCGTTCCTGGAGTATTCTCGACAGGTTTTTCAATACTTTATCACCAGTGAGATGACCATAAGTATCATTTACGACTTTGAAATTATCCAGGTCGATCATGGCAAAACAGACGCTGCTACCCGCTCTTTCTGAGCGCAGGACTTCCCGGATAAGCTGTTCTTTAAGATTGCTATGATTCAGCAGGCCCGTAAGAGAATCTCTCTCCATGAAATATCGGATATTTCGGGTTCTATTTATTCGAGTACTGATTGATACGATAAGGAATTCGGGTTCCGCAGGCTTGGTAATAAAATCGTCTCCACCTTCACGAACCGCGGCCAGCTTCTTTCCCTCGCCGTTCTCCACGGAAAGAAAAACGACGGGAATACCGACAAATGCTTCCTGCTGTCTTATAAGCGAAAGCAATTCCGTGCCGCTGCAGCCTGGCATATACATATCCATGAGAATAAGCTCAGGTTTTGATTCTACCAGTACATCAAGTACCGTTTTGGGATCTGAGGCCACCGACGTTATCATACCGGCCTGCTGGAGGATGAGAGCGTAGTATGCCACCTGCTCCGGATCATCATCGACAATAAGGACATGATACGGTTCGCTCTCCTTTTCGGAATTCAGCGAATCTACCATGTCTATAAGCTTGGCCACATCGAGAGGCACCAAGAAATAGGCGTCACTGCCGGCACGAAGCGCAGATAGCCTTGTATTAAAATCGCTCTTTTCGGAGATGAACACGTAGTTAACTTGATCCGGATAGGCAGCTTTGAGGGAGGCAAGACTTTCCACGGCTGTTTTGCTTTTCTCGAAAGCGTTGGTGTGGATTATCGCGAGCTGCTTGGGATTTTCTTTGATTAGAGTCCGCAGCTTTCGAAGATCTGCCACCGGCTCAGCAATAAATCCGAAGAACCCAAGTTGATCACGCAGGCCATTGATAGATGCGTTATCCTCGCGGGAGAAAAGGAGAATATCTCTATGAATTTTATTAAGACTGTTTCTCTCAATTTGTTCGGACTGTTCGTTTACTTTGTCCATTTCCACAACCGCCTCATCTAAAGAACATGCCGTTTTGAGTTTCGCAAAAAATACCGATGATTCGCTGTCTACCGCATCAAGATCCAAAAGACCTGAATCAATTATTCGAGAAAGGTGCTGTTCAAACGCTCGGGCGGTGTCAGTAATATTATCGAAACCAAATGTCGCTCCAGAACCCGCCAATTTATGTACCAGCAGCCGAAGGCTGATATATCTGTCGATATCGCCGGGATCAGCGACCACCCGGTTAAAAGCGGCATCAATTTCCGTGATACGTCCAGGAAGCTGCTTTATGTAATCATCGATAAGCGATGCTAGCTGCAAACGCAGCGGTTCTGGTAATTCCATCATGACTTTCTTTATTGATTTCAGTATAGGCCAATAGCCGGCCCCATGCAACCGTACATTGATTCGGAGGTCGATCATGCTGTACTATGAAAACCTGATATGAAACAATTTCAAGCGAAAGTTAAGGCAAACAGACCCGTCTCGGACGGGTATTATCTCATCGAGTTCTCTTGGCCCCGGAGCCTGCAAAAACCGCTGCCCGGGCAATTTCTCACCGTAAAAAATACAAACGGTTCAGACCCTCTGCTCAGACGACCCTTCGCTGTCGCTGGATTCGATGAAGAAGCGGTAACTGCAACGGTGGTGTACCAGATACGGGGGGGGAGCACCCAGTCGCTTGCGTCAAAACGCCCCGGCAGTGCTTTAAATATTCTCGGTCCGCTTGGCAATACCTTTCCGGAATCGCCTCCGGAAAGCACCTCAATATTAGTTTCCGGCGGGATCGGTTTTGGGCCTATTTATTACTTGTCCAAAGCTCTTCTAGAACAGAAAGTTCCGCATATCAGTGTAATCGGAGCAAGGTCCGCGGATCTCATTCCAGACGCTGAGTACCCCGATTTAAATGGCAAGGGAATATACTGCTTCTGCACTGACGATGGCAGTAAAGGATTCACCGGAACCGTTGTGGATTACTTGAATACTATTGGTAAAACCGTCATTGACGGTGCGACCTTGTACGCCTGCGGTCCGACCCCCATGCTGGAAGGCTGCGTGGATTTCGCGGCCCGACGCTCCCTCAAGTGTTATGTGTCTCTCGAGCAAATAATGGGATGCGGTGTCGGTGCATGCATGGGCTGCGCGGTGAGAGCAAAAGGCAGCAAAAAGTACTCCCGGGTCTGCACCGAAGGCCCGGTATTCGACGCGGAGCTTATCTCATGGAAATAACCATCGGGCAAGGCAGCCTGGCAAGCCCTGTTGGCGTGGCTTCTGGAACTTTCGGATACGGAAGTGAATATGAAGAACTCATTGACCTGTCCCTGATCGGCGCTTTGTTCGCAAAATCCGTTACTTTGAAACCCCGCGAAGGAAACGATATTCCTCGGTTAGTAGAAACGCCTTCCGGGCTAATCAACTCTATCGGGCTGGCCAACGTAGGAATTGATCATTATATAGAAGAAAAACTCCCCTATTTCAGGACTCTTCCGTGTCCTGTTGTTGCGAACATCGCCGGCGCCGACGAGGATGAATACTGCGCTCTGCTCGAACGCCTTGATAGTGAAGATGGTATCTGGGGATATGAAGCGAATCTCTCCTGCCCGAATGTGAAGCACGGTCTCGCGTTCGGAACCGACCCCAGCGGTGTTGAGCGGCTAACCCGTAAAATGCGGAAGTGTACAAAGCGGCCGCTCATCGTAAAATTAACACCCAACGTAACCGATATTGCCGGCGTAGCCTCTGCAGCGGAAGCCGGAGGAGCAGACGCGATATCCTGTATAAACACATTAGTCGGGATGGTTATTGATATAGAAAAGAAAAAACCGGTTCTGCCCGCCGGTACCGGCGGCCTCTCAGGACCGGCAATCCGACCGGTCGGAATCGCCGCGGTCTATTGGGTCAGCAGAGCGGTAAAAATTCCAGTAATCGGTATCGGCGGAATAATGTGCGGAGACGACGCTATCCAGTACCTTCTCGCCGGCGCGTCGGCTATTCAAGTCGGCACCGGTAATTTCGTTGATCCGTCTACCGTTTCTGAAGTATCGGCGAGTTTTGATTCGTACTCAGAACGGAACAACCTGAAAACTGTAAAAGACTATCATCAATTTATAGACTGATCTTTGGCCATCCTATTCATTTGACAGATACAACATTTTCTCAAGAGCGACAATCGCGCTTTCACGTATGACGGGATTATCATCTCCTGCTAATATCTTGATCAACGAAAGGGTATCAGAAAGTTTAAGGTTAACTGCCGTTACTAACGCGTTGCGAATCATTCCCTCTCTTTTCGCCCGCATGAGAGGAGAACCGGCAAAACGATCTGTGAATGCTTCATCGGTCTGCATTGACAGGATCTCCACAATATCCGCGCTGCTGCCTGCTCTGTGTCCGAGAAAATCGTCTACCTTTGTTTCCTCCGCTGTCTTATTGAAGGGACACACATCCTGACAAATGTCACAACCGAAGATCCACGAGCCCATGGGTGCATACAGCTCTTCGCTGATTTCGCCCTTATGTTCTATTGTAAGGTATGAGATACATCGACTCGCATCTATCCGGTTCGAAGCAAAAAGTGCATCCGTCGGACACGCGTCGATACAGCGGGTACAGCCGGAGGGACAACCGACATTTTGAATCCCAGGTATCTCGGAGGTACCGATTTCATTTTCTATTGTATATGAAGCGGTCGTAAGTATACCGCCAAGCAAAAGCCAGGAGCCCATTCCGCGGCGTATGAGAAGAGTGTTTCGTCCGATAAAGCCGACACCCGCATTTGCCGCGAAAGTGCGCTCCGACAAGGGCGTGGTGTCGGCAAATGGAAGAAAACTTTCTTGCGGAAAATCCTCCCGGAGCCATGAGGCTATTTTCTTCAGCTTGTTACCCAGTGTCTTGTGATAATCTCTCCCCCAGGCATAGTGGGCAATCTGGCCGTGGCCGCTTGGGGTCTCTCCCCTTTTCTGGTAGTAATTCAGTCCGGTGAAGATAATTGTCCGCGCACCCGGGAGCAGTTGATCCGGCCGATACTTGCCGGCCTCGTGGCGCTCGAGATATTTCATCGATCCATGGAAGCCCGATGCGAGCCACTGCTGATATTCTTTTTCGTGAGATGCCAGCGTCTCGGTTGCAGTTGTCCCCATAACCTCGAGATCGGCATCGCTAAAGAGTTCAGTAATACGCCGGCTCATATCCTGATTCATCAGGAAACCTCTTCCTGAGAATCACAGTACAGCGCAATTGCGCAATCTGCACAGCGCGGAGACCGTGAGTTACAGGTTCCTCTTCCATGGAGATTTATCAGCATGGAGAACTCATACTGCATATCCGGCGGAACTAATGACTTGAGCCGGTACTCGACTTTTTCAGGATCTTTAGATTCCGTAAGACCTATTCGCCTGGTCACCCGGCCGAAATGTGTATCTACTATTATAGCAGGCTGACTAAAGCAGCGACCCAACACAACATTGGCACTCTTCCGCCCAACTCCCGGCAAAACGAGAAGCTCATCCATAGTTCCTGGAACCTTCCCCTCATACCGATCAACAAGCATCCGCGCGGCAGCGCGAATATTCTTCGCTTTGGTATGAAAGAAACCCACGGAGTGGACAATTGTCTCGACATCATCCAGGGAAGCCCGGGCCAAATCCGCCGGCGCAGGATACTTACCAAATAGCGTCGGGGTAACTCCATTCACCTGAGCATCGGTAGTCTGCGCCGATAGGATGACAGCAATGAGCAATTGATACGGACTGTCAAAAGTGAGCAGCGGTGAAGAATCAGGGATCGCCCCGACCAATATTTCGTAAATCTTGTGGATTCTCTCTGTAAATTCTTGATCCGATTCCATCTCCATCCTCGAGGGCAATATAGCAAATAGACATACAAATCACAAATCCACAGACTTCAAGCCGGTGAGGCTGCAATCCCGTTTCTTATATTGACTGCCGTACCCCATTTATCTATACTACCACCTGCTTTCGGGATGTAGCCTAGTGGCTAAGGCGCCTGCTTTGGGAGCAGGAGATCGGAGGTTCAAGTCCTCTCATCCCGATAGAAAAAGAGCCGTCACATCTTGTGGCGGCTCTTTTTTCATGGGATCGTGGGACTTGAACGGGAATGAACGGCGCGAGCGATTAGCGAGCGCAAAATGACAGGATGTCATTTTAGTGAATGGACGCGGTCCGGAGGAGTCGACACGAGGTCGACGACGGAGGACCAAGTCCTCTCATCCCGATAGAAAAAGAGCCGTCACATCTTGTGGCGGCTCTTTT
>JABGPX010000450.1 GCA_018644745.1 Spirochaetales bacterium | reverse complement strand
GACCCTTTTCGCCATCCTGCGTCTCAAGTCTCTGAACCGACCGAAGTACCGTTCGTCGGACGAGAGCTCTTCGCCGTGAGAGGATCGACCCGGCGGCCTGGAGTTCGAAGAAGCGAGATATCCCTTGTCGGCAAGCTTATCAAGTACGCGATCGACATTTCCGCCTCGCTCACGGATAACCTCTTTGACATACTCGCTGTCAATCCGACTGCCGGCGCGTTTTACTTGATCAACGACAAACTCTTTGAGCTCTCGCCAATCAACCGGTTCCTCTCTGAAATCTCTATCATCTCTTCTATTCGCCATAATATCTTACGATACAGTAGAACCGGACCGGAATCAACAAAAGAGCTATTCTCTATATGAACAATTCTTTGATAGATAGAGCGTAAGTGAAAAGACGACGGTCGTATTCGATTGGTCATATTGAGAATAGCATACCGATATCTAACTAATTTGTGCCGGGAGTTCTCATTTTGTTCAATATACTACGCATCTTCACCGGTACAGTTGAAAGAGGTTCTCACAATGAATCAAAATGAGAACTCCTCTCAACAAAAGAGAAAATTTATAACCTCTCCGGGCGTTGAAGTAAATCCGCCGCTCAGGCAGTATAAGGCAGTATCAGCAAACAGAGGGGCCTTATGGCAAAAGTGAAAACCGTATTCGTCTGCTCCCAATGCAGCCACGAAGAACCAAAATGGTCGGGTCGCTGCCCGGATTGCGGAGAATGGAACACCTTCTCGGAAATAACGCCCTTATCCGCTGCGAAATCCGGCGCCGGTCGTGAAACGAAAAAAGGCACGAGCTCGGTTCCCCTTTCCTCGATATCTTCAGACCAGGGTGAACGAATAAGCTCGAATATAGATGAAGTTGATCGAGTTCTCGGCGGCGGCCTGGTGAGAGGATCTTCGATTCTCATCGGCGGCGAGCCGGGAATCGGAAAATCCACTCTGATGCTGCAGACCGCCGCGGCCGCGGATATGAAAGGGCGGGTTCTCTATGTGACAGGCGAGGAGTCGGCGGCACAGCTCAAGCAGCGGGCTGATCGAGTGGGAATTAAGGACTCGGCCGTGGAGGTGCTCTGCGAGACCGATCTGGAATCGGTACTGCGAAGCCTGCAGAGCCTCAAACCGACATTAGTGGTAATCGACTCAATCCAAACCTTGGTCTCCCCGGAATTAGGAACCGTACCGGGTACGCCAAACCAGATAAAATACTGCTGCCACGAAATAATAACCTTCTGCAGGGAGAGAGGCTGCCCGGTGTTTCTGGTTGCCCATGTAACAAAGGAAGGGGCTATCGCGGGACCAAAGCTGATTGAACATATGGTGGACACGGTTCTGTACTTCGACCAATCATCCTCGGAACTCAGAATCCTCCGGGCATCGAAAAACCGCTTCGGGTCAGTTGATGAAATAGGTCTGTTTACCATGGGAGCGAGGGGCCTCGAACAAGTGCGAAACCCGGCATCCCTCTTTCTCGTTCACCGGGATGGCGAGCTGCCTCCAGGCATCATCGTGGCGCCGGTATACGAAGGTTCAAGGGTCCTGCTCGTTGAAATTCAATCGTTAGTGGTACCTGCCAAAGGAGCCGTATCTCGAATTTTCTCAGACCGGATCGACAGCGGAAGAGTTTCACGCACCGCCGCGGTCCTAGAAAAGCATCTGTCCCTCAGATTCGCGGATCAGGATATCTATATCAATGTGGCCGGCGGTATAAAGATACATGAAGTCGGTATCGAGCTGCCTCTGGGACTGGCACTCTACTCTGCGAGAACTTCGGTTCCCGTTCCGAATAAGACCGCCGCAGCCGGCGAGCTCACCCTCGCGGGGGAAATCCGGCCGATTTCCCATATGCCCCGCCGAGTCAGGACCGCCCGGGAGATGGGTTTCACCAATGTCATCGGGTCACCTCCGCAGGAAAAATCGGATAATCCGGATTGGCGGGCGGTTTCCTCAATATCAGATAGTATTTCTGCAGTATTCGGCAAAAGATCCGGTAAATGAAGAAAAGAACACTGTGATATTGATTATTATTATATAAAACAGGCATTTGTTGACCCAGGTCAACGAACCGATCATCTTCTTCAATTACATTTTCCCTAATACAGGAGGATGAAATGCCGACAGAATTACTTACATCAGGAATTATTATTTTTTTTCATAACATGTTCACCGCACTCTGGATAGGCGGATTGGGATTCATGGCAATCGTGCTGCTCCCAGGAATTAGAAAATCTGGATTAGAAAAACCGCAAATCCAAAAAACACTAAAAGCGATCAAGAAGCGATTTAGGATAATCGTCTTCATCAGTATTGCAGGATTAGCCATTACGGGAATTCTCATCACAGAACGAGGTCCATTGGCCGGATCGTTGTTTTCCTTCGCCAGCACTTACAGCGCACTTCTTTCCACCAAACACATCCTCACTATCATGATGATCGCGGGGGTAATAACTCAAACGATTATGGGGAAAAAGGGCAAATCCAGCAAATATCTCACCATGGGCAACTTCGTCCTTGGCGTGGTCGTGGTGCTTCTCAGCAGCCTTGCCGCCACCTTTTCTTGATTGTCCCGCGACAAGATGGTACTTTTGACTTATTAAAACCTATCATATAGAGGAGCTCATGCAATGGCATTTACTTTAGATATCGGCGACAAGGCGCCCAATTTCGCGCTCCCGGCGACCGACGGCAAAAATTACAGTCTCGCCGATTTCGGCGGAGCGGATACTCTCGTGGTGTTCTTCACCTGCAATCATTGCCCGTACGTGGTGGGCTCTGATGAAGTTACTCGAAAGACAGTTGAGAAGTTCGCCGAGAAAGGAGTGACCTTTGTCGGAATAAACGCAAACAGCAAAGTAACCCACCCTGATGATGATTTTCCCCACATGGTCGATAGGATGAAGGAACACAATTTCCCGTGGAAGTATCTGCATGATGAAAGCCAGGAAGCGGCGCTGGCGTACGGCGCGCTTCGAACTCCTCACTTTTATGTGTTCGACGCTGAGAGAAAATTGGTGTATACCGGCCGCGGCGTGGACAATCCTATGGATGCAAACCAGATCACTTCGAATGATCTCGAGACTGCTCTTGAAGAGCATGTTTCGGGCAAGGATATCCGGGTTAAGCTCACCAACCCGATCGGATGCAACGTAAAATGGGAAGGCAAAGACGCTCATTGGATGCCTGCTGAAGCCTGCGACTTGATACCGCAAAAATGAGAAAACTACTGCTCACCGGAATTATCATTCTAACCGCGGCTTCCTGCTTTGCGGAAGGCAATACCGCGGAGGAAACCGCGATGACGGGAGAAATTGGAATCGAAGCCGATCTTACAACAATCTTTGAGTTTGATTCCGATCTGAAGTTCGCCCAGGTAATACAGGTGGAAGCCAGACTCGAGTCTAAAGAGAGCTGGCGTTTCGCCGTATCAGTGCGTCATAACGATGAGGGATGGGATCACTATGCGAATCTCTGGGAAGTAGTCGATCCCGAATCTTCATTGCTCTATGGCCAGCGGGTTCTTGCCCACCCTCATGACACCGAGCAGCCCTTCACCCGCACTCTTTCCGGGATAGAAATTCCGGAAGGCGTAACAGAGGTAATGGTAAGAGCCAAATGCACGGACCATCCATTCGCTGGAAAAGCAGTGCTGGTGGATCTTACATCCGACAATGGTGACGGATATACCGTAAAACGATAGAGAAATACTATGACCCCCAAAATACGTCACTTACTTGATCTCGACGACATGAAAATGATTCATCAGAAGACGGTTGAGCTCCTCGAATCACCCGGTATCTTTATCGATCATGATGAATTCCTTTCCGCCCTTGAAGCTCGAGGGGCTTCGGTGGATAGATCCGCAAAGATTGCAGGAATTCCTCCCGGCCTGACGGAAGAAGCGATTTCCGCTGTATCCACCAGTCCGTGTATGATGAATGATGACTTCGATGTCGTAGAAAAACACCTGCATAATCGATGGCAGCACGCCTTAAAGAGCCCTTTGCAGTTTCGCTTCGGCGGATCCGGGCTGGAAGTATTGGAAGAGGATCTACGCACCTGCCGGCCGGCGGGTTTCAAAGACATGGAACGTATCATCCGCTTCTCCAACGGAAACCCGAGAATCAGCACTGCCGGCGGACCGCCGGTGCAGTTGGTTTTCGATAAGGAAGGCCGTAATATACCGCCGGCACTGCGACCTATAGCCGGCATGGTCTATGCGGCCAAGCACAGCGCAAAACTTGGCTGGAATGAAATAAACAACAAGGAAGATGTACACTTCGCCTCTCGGCTCGGAACGCTGGTAATGGACGGAGAAGAGGCATACAACCAGGACCCTGCCTTCCTCTGCGTGAAATGCAGTATTTCTCCGCTGAAAATCGGCCCGGATTCCGCTGAAGTTCTGTGGGAACTGGCGCAGCAGAAACTTCCTCTCGGCGTAGCACCGATGCCTCTGGCCGGCGGAACATCACCGGTAACCCCGGCGGCAAATCTGTTGATCACCAACACCGATATAATGGGAATGATTGTGGCGCTCTACGCGGCGGGAAGCGTGACCAGGCAGGAGCATCTCGCTCTTACCGGTATAATGGATATGCAGACCTGCGCTGCTTCATTTTCACCGCCAAACGTAGTACTGCAGGACGCCGCGGCCTCCGAGCTTTATACGTCGTTCTACGGGATTCGCTGCGACGCCGCAACGGATTATATCGACGCGAAGTTTCCCGGGTACCAGAGTGGAATGGAACGTGCATTTAAGATCTCTACCCTGCTCACTGCCGGGGTAGTTTATCCCTCAATCGGACAGCTCAAAGCCGGACTTGTCTGCTCTCCTGAACAGGCTTGTCTCGATATCGAGGCCTTTGATTGGATGCACCACTATGTGCGAGGAGTAGAGGTAACCGAAGAGACATTATGCGCAGATATCATCCGTAAAGAAGGCGTTGGCGGGCATTTTCTCGGCGCAGAACATACGCTGGAAAATTATCGGGAGCAGCTCTTTATGCCTCAACTTGCAGATCGGAGCGGTACCAAAACAAATGATATGGTAGAAAGCGCCCGCGAGCAGGTTGCAGAGATCCTCGACAGAACCCCTGTCTTTACCAGGGATGAAAAACTGTGCCTGGAAATAGATCGTTTATATCAGGAAGAAGTAAACAGCCGCGTATAGAGAATATTTTCTGCGGTTCAGATAGAATACTGCTATGGGTGAGCGGGAAGTCATCGAAGCAACAAAGAACGGTCCGATAACTACCGAAAGTCTGCAAAATGAGCTTACATCCCTCGGTCTCGAACCGGGTATGACGGTGCTTGTTCACTCCTCCCTCAGCTCTATGGGCTGGATCTGCGGCGGAGCGCAAGCGCTTATTATGGCCCTGGAAGCGGTTATTCGCCCTTATGGGAATCTTGTCATGCCGACCCATTCGGGAGATCTCTCAGATCCGTCGGGTTGGAGTAATCCCCCGGTGCCCGAAGAATGGTGGGAAGAAATCCGCCGCACAATGCCCGCGTTTGATCCGGACCTCACACCGACCCGAGGCGTAGGCAGAGTCCCGGAAGTATTCAGAAAACAGGCTGACGTAATTCGCAGTTCCCATCCCCAGGTGTCCTTCGCGGCCTGGGGCGAAAAATGTGTCGAGCTTGTTCAAAATCATTCTCTCGACTTCGGTCTCGGTGAAGCATCGCCGCTCGCAAAGATATATGACATCGGCGGATGGGTGCTTCTCCTGGGGGTCGATCACACATCAAACACATCTCTTCATCTCGCTGAAAACCGCGCCAAACACAGGAAAAGGCAGGAAACCGATTACGGTGGTCCGATTATCGTCGACGGGCACCGGCGCTGGAAGAAATATCGCGATATTGATTTTGATGTTTCAGATTTTGATGATTTTGACCACGATTTTAGGCGAGATAATGACAAAGAGATACGTGTCGGCCTTGTGGGAAATGCTAAATGCCAGCTATTTTCCCAAAGGCTCTGTGTCGACTATGCGGTGAAGTGGTTTGAAAGGAAGAGACGCTAATTGGACGGCGGCGCTAGTCTTCCCGTTCTCGATTTTTGGCTTCGAGCTGATCGGCAATACTCATGCAAATGCGCTGATAAATTGCGTTGTACCGCTCAAGATAATGCATTTTAGTAACCGTGTCCCTGTACCAAACGCTGTCTGAATATTCCTCCGCCACTCTCAGAAAATAACTATAAGATTTCTCGAACAGTTTTAGGCACGATATCGCAAGCATAAGAATTTCCCGGTTATCCATCATGTAGTGATAGCGGTTGTCCTTTGGTTGGTACCGGTCGAAGAAAGTCTTTCTTCCAATTGTGTAGTATTTGAATCCGAGTTTGTAATAGGTATATGCTGGATCTTTCAGGGTACTTAGGAATTTTTCGGTTTCATCACTTCCCCGAAAAACGGCACTTGTGGCGGCACTTGTTCCGGCAGTAGAGCCGCTGTGCTTTTCCTCTGTATTTTGTCTTGATTGCTGCGAAACGATAGTTAGGTACGCTTCATTGATCTTCATCATCCTGAGCTGCTGCACATGACGCTCTGCCTCTGGAAAGAGATCAGGATGATTCATCTTTGCCGCACGGTAGTATGCGTCTTTTATCTTATCCATAGATGAGCCGGATTCGATATCGAGAACCTTATAGTATCTGTTTAATACAATCGCCACGTTTATTCCTAAATTCTATTGCTGTCTTGACAGACGATTCGGGCAATGATAGCTTACGGCATGATATCAAAGGCTGTCCAGGTTCCGGAATCATCATCCCACAACTCGATAACC
>JABGPX010000219.1 GCA_018644745.1 Spirochaetales bacterium | reverse complement strand
AGTCCTTGACTTCGGCCTTTCGGAGCCACGCATCGTAAAGCGACAGCAATACCAAAACAGCAAACGCGACTCCAAGAGCGGCACCGCCGAGAATTACGAGAAAAGCCGCGCCCTTCCAAATTTTTGCCAGCCACCAGGCTCCAATATCAAGAACTATTGCACCAAAACCAAGGGTATATACGAGCGTCTTGATGAGTTCAGAAAACCTGGTGTATGAAAACACAAGGACAAGGCCGAAAATGAGAGTTAACGTGCCGGTAACATGGGTATGGCTTAGAGAGATCAGCCGGGAAACCGACTTCCCGGTGTCTTGTACCAAATACGAGCTGATATCATCGTAAGACTCGGTAACGACATCTGCTACCTGCGCCGCGCTTGAATGGCAGGTCGCACAGGAAGTGGCGATGATATTCTCGATAGTTGGATAATCCGCTTCCTTTCCTCCCTCGGTAATCCAGTTCTTCACTGATTCATAGTCTCGATCGCTAGCGAAGTAAGTTTTCATGCTTCCGTCGATCGATATTTCGAGTGCAGTCTGCTCCCTTGCTCCGTAAAAGGAAATTTGTATGTCCTCTATTCCCAATCCCGGTTTTTGATCAACATCCTGATAGGTAAGCAGAATATTAAAAAAACCGAGGAGATAGCCGATACCTGCAATGATTAAAAACGCAGATATTCCAATTCTCGAACTGTTGGGCAGATCTCTCAAACCTTTAGGGTCTTTCCAAAACATAAGTTTCTCCTTTGACTCGAAATGAGGTGACAGAAATTTAGTAAGTACTGTTCGTTTCATCGATATCTTACCATGCAGATCAAGTATGTCAAGTGATAATTGAAGGTATGCAGTATTTATATAGCCGTGCGGATGTGACATCAGAAGTTAAAAAGGAGTAGAATGGCTCGCACAAGTGAAAACCCTGACGATTCAAAAAGAAAACGCAACCTACCAGATACTCACGGCACTCAAAACAAACCGGCAGAAACGTTCAAAACGCGGGGAGATATTTGTAGAGGGAGTCGCCGCAATTAACGCAGCTGCCGAAAATGGGGTACCTGCTGTATGGATCGCTCATTCCGAGGAGCGGCAATTATCCGGTTGGGCCAAAGACACTATTGCATGTCTCGATCCCGAAGCAGTTTTGGTTCTTTCAAACGAGTTGATAACGGAGTTATCTGATCGCGCAGACCCGTCAGAACTCATCGTGATATTCAAGCGCCCGGTGCAATCGCTTGAGAAACTGAACTTGAGCACCGCTCCGCTTATCGCCGTTATTGACAGACCGTCTAATACTGGTAATCTTGGATCAATCCTCCGAAGCTGCGACGCCTTTGGCGCCGACGCGGTAATTACCACGGGCCACGGCGTCGATCTCTATGATTCCCAAGTTATCAGGGCGAGCCTTGGTGCGGTTTTCAGCCCTCGCCTATGTCATGAGCCATCTGCAGGTACATTGATGACATGGATAGATAGTCTCAAAGCAAGTACCGACCCGCTACAGGTAATCGGTACCGACTCGAACGGTGAATACTCACTTCGAGATGTCAAAATCCGCAGGCCGGCGGTTATTATATTTGGAAACGAGGCCACCGGTATTTCCGTTGCATTGCGCTCCTATGTCGATCAAGTCGTTGCAATCCCAATCGGCGGTTCGGTAAATTCATTAAATCTGGCCTCCGCCGCCAGCATATTTCTTTACAGCGTGGAGTGAGCATGGTTGCGAATCCTACTAAAAAGAAAAACAGTCGGGCGCATGGCAATCTCCGAATAACCCGTATGGATCCAGTTGATCAGCAAATAACAATCGACTACGAGGGAGAGACTCGCCAAACCGGCGAAGTTGTCGCACACATTTACGATACAAATTTGCGGCTCATCACTACACAGAAGGACATAGCAAAATCTGGATCGCTATGTATACCGGAACTACAAAACCACATCGACTATTTCATCGAGGTGATCCTGTTCGACAATGATGGAAAAGAAGCCGCAAAAAGTCGGATGCGCTTGTTCCGCACCGGATATATTCCCGGCAAAGTGGTGAATTATATTCATCCTGAGGACTATACTTTCATGCCTTCGGGTCGTTCGCCGGCCAGTCCGTCGCTGCTCCGCTTGCCCAGCGGCAACCTCTTGGCATCCCATGACGTGTATTGGGGAAAAGCGGATCAGAACCTGACACTAGTGTTCCTTTCAAAAGATGATGGAAAGAATTGGTCGTTTCAATCACAGATATATCCATCATTCTGGACAAAGCTCTTCTATCATCGAGATGCCGTATATGCCTTCGGGATGAATGGAGAATATGGCGATATGAACATCTTCATGTCATCAGATAATGGCATGACCTGGAGCGTTCCCGCTCTGATGTGCAAAGGCGGAAATAGAGATACCGGCGGTCCTCATAAAGCGCCAATGCCGGTTGTAGAATTCAACGGCCGTCTTTGGACGGCATTTGAGTTTGGCTCATGGTCTCTTCAAAGCTATCATGATGCCGGATTTGCTTCTATTTCTGTTGATGATGATCTCATGGTGAGTGAGAATTGGACTATCTCAAAGTTCCTTCGCTATTCTGACAAATGGGACGGTGTCTGCGAGGGTCATGCAAGAGGCTACCTAGAGGGTAACATCGTAATCACGCCTGATGGCAGAATAGTAGATTTCCTGCGATATCAGATTGAAAAGTGCGATCCAAATTGTGGGCGCGCGATAGTGCTCGCCATCGATCATGATCATCCTGAAAAAGCACCTCTTTATGAAAAGATTGTAAGATTCCACGGTAACTTCTCCAAGTTCGCCATCAACTACGATCCGAGAACCGGCTATTATTATTCCCTGGTAAGCCGTGTTACTCAGAGTATGGTGCTGACACAAAGGAACTGCCTGACCCTGACCCGCTCAAAAACTCTCGATGATTGGGAGATCGTTCGTGACATCCTCAATTTCGAGGACAATGGCTGGTCCGAGGATCTCACAAAAGTCGGATTCCAGTATGTAGATTGGATTTTTAACGGTGATGATATCATTTTTCTATCGAGGACAGCGATAAACGGCGCATATATCTATCACAATGCGAACTATCTAACGTTTCATCGAATTGAGCATTTCCGGGATTATCTGGAGATCTAAACTGGGCTACAGGGCTTCGGCGTGAGCCGCCGCTTCACGTATAAATCCTTCCCCGGCACAGATAGACAGGCATCTGCCGCACATCCATTCGTCATAAAGGGAGGCCAACTGGCCCCGCTCATCGCAGCAGCTGCCGTTATCAAACTGAAGCTGGCCGTCCCAAAACCTATGATCCTGACCATTCACCTTTTCACTGTACTCGCCATTGTTTTGAGGTGATGAGTTCAGCAGCGCCCTTGAAGGGCAGTAAGCGATACATTTTCCGCAGCCTTTCTCGCCGCTCTCGGGTATGTATGTGCAATGGCGCTTGCTGTTTACTTCTCCGGCAGTGAAAGAGAAGTCTGACAATTGAGCCAACTCGCGTTTCCAGTCATCGGTTATCTCTACTATTCCATTTTCCTCGGCGTTATCAACAGATCCCTTATCAAATATCACGAGCGATCGAAGCGGACCGATCAAACGACGGTGCTGTCCTGAGCTCACTTCGTCGCGGAATACCAGTCTAGAAATGCCGAACTGCGCGAGCCCGGTTAGCACGGCTACACTTTTTTGAGGAAAATTACCGCCTTTACACACTCCATGGGAGGCTCCCTGATGTGTCGCGGGTACCGACTCGGTGGAAACTCGGCCGACGGTATCGCCATTTAGGACCACCATCGCCCTGGAGTCATCCATGAGATGGTACACCGATCTGGTTATCCCGGTATCGATAAGTTTGTTTACCTCATCCCATACTTTTGCATAACCCTCCCAGGGCGCCTGACCTGAATCATGAATAACCGTGTTATATTTTGAATAAACTTCAGAAGCAACCGGCAGCATCACCGAAACAACAAGCGCCCGGCTGTACCGCTTCTTTGCCTCCGCGAAAGTACTGGCAACTTGAAAGATTGTCGCTCTGCCAAACTCATCAGTCTTCTGTTTTCTGCGGTTCGCGTAATAATCCCAGATTTCTTCAAAGCCCGCCGGATAGAGACCGACTGCGGCAGGATTCCTCAAGCCGTCCCAAAGATCGAAGTCCGGAGAACAACATCCTACCCCGACACGGACCGCCGGGCTATCGTCAGGATCAGTCGCAAAAGTCTGAATGCCGTCTTCCCAGGCAAACTCAGGCTGTATTGACAATTCTGAAACGGTTTTCTTCAATAGAGAGGTGAGAGAAGCAGGATTTATTTGATTCATGTGATGATCTTACCCGTTTATCGCGCCTTTCGGAAGACTGCGAAATTGAAGGGCAAACAGATCCGCATCTTTAATATCAAACCGAAGCCGTACGGGACTACCTGCAAACTCTCCTGGGTTTCGTCCTCCTTTCCAATAAACCTGCCTGTCGAGATCATCCCCAATGCTCTCGACATTATCTACTAAACGAAATCCATCGATTGCCCGCCCGTCCGGATGCTCAATACCGACTCGTATACGGCCAGATGCGGAGGCTGAGAAATTGATGAAGAGCTCGGAGCCGGAAAAGGTCAGCGGCTTGGTGACAAGAACACCGCCGAAGGTATTCGCCCAGACCGATGCAAAGCCGTCGACACGGAGAGAATAACGGCGAAATACCGTCGGTGTGCCGGGTCGGTAATTTTCAGATGCTATAAATGAAAGCTCTGGCGGTGCACCCTCTATATCAGAGGGTGTCTCGATGAGCCCCCAGCATTGATAGTTATCTCCATATGTCCAATTACCATCCAGTTGAGGACCAGGCCGCAGAAATACCTGTGGCCATTTATAAAAAGAGCTGCCGTCCCGGCTGGCCATAAACCGGGTGTCCGTCACAACCGTTCCATATCGGGGGCTTACCGCTGACTGCAGCTTTCTGTTCTCCAGGCCGGGCAGCAGCTCGATGCTTTTCGTCCAGTCCCGCTCGACATATCGTGCGGGAAATCCGAGCTTGATGTGAGGTGCCCGGTAATACGGCGTTACCTGATTAGTATAGAGCGCTTCATCGGCCGATCCAGTGTAGGTAAGCATTTCAGGCTCTGACCACTTTATAAAATCATCAGAATAGCAAACTCGAATATCACGGATGCCCATGTCCCTATTATCTGCCACCTCATTGTCCTGTTTGCCTTTGTGGAAATTACGTACGTAGGAGCAGTACCGGCGGGTTTCGGTATCCCAGAAAGCGAGGTTCTGCGAATCAAATTTACCGCAGGTCATCACAGGCGATTCTTGTGACAGCTGCCAATGAAAACCATCGGGTGAGTACATTGAATAAAGGCCCGGTTCGGCACCTTGGCCATATAAGGTGCCGAGAGCTTTATATTGTTCGTCCGGTGCCGCATTAGAATTCGTATCCTTAAATGGCGCGAATCCGTGGGTGCCGGTATGAGACGGGCCAACACCCATCCAGACATAATTGTTTTTCTTCGATCCATTGTGTTCAAAGAGGCCCAGCTCCGGTTTCAGCCAGGAAATCCCGTCGTTGCTTTCGGCGTATGCAATCCGAAGAGGTTCCAGCTCTTCACGGAATGTGCCGGGCGGCTCTTCTATAATTTCAGACTGATGATTGAAGTAATACATCCGGAACAGACCGTTATCTTCAAAGATCGTTGAATATCCGCCTCTATTCCCTTCCCAGGCAGCGTCTGTCCTGAAAATAATGTTCCGCGGAATCGGTTCATGGAGACGGTGCAAAGCGCTGCCCTCCAGAATGTCAATCAGCCATGGGTCGACAAAGAGTTCCCGTTTGGAGCCAAGATTTCTGAGGTTAATCATTGTTTATCTTTTTACCGAAACATCGAGCCGAAAGCCCGGGAATATATTGGCACGCCTCTTCGAGAACATCAGCGCAATGATCATACACTGCCGAACAATGATGAATATACGGTCCCTTCATAATCGCGCGCTCCCAGCGGGGCCAGTTATCAACCTCCATCCACACATAGGCTTCTCGAGTCTCCGGTCCGGCTACCGTCGTTCCCTCACCGAATCCAAGTACATAATCCCCAAGCTCTCCATCGAATCTAGCTACCGTTAATGGACCGTCTTTTAGTAGCATCTTCGGCGCTTCGCCGGGCAGTCCCTTCAATATCCACGGCGGGTAGCTCTTTAGAGTATAAACTGAGGAATGCTTCAAAGAAAGCGGGGCGGTTCCATGCCAGAGTAATACGGCATTGTCATTATCAGGGTGACGAATCGTAAACTCAGGGAAAAACACAGGATCCCTGGTTGTAGAAGCCGCCTGGAGCAGTACGGAGGTTACCGCCCCATGAAGATCGGTTTCGGCGGCTATTGGAATCTTCTCCTGCGCGAGCATCATGCCAAGGGGTAATCCCGGACCAAGCTCGGTCTGTATCGAGCTGAAGCTTTTCACAGAGAACGCGTCCAGCCCTTCTCTTTCTGCAGTTTCGAGCAACTCATCCCTAAGAGCCATGTTATTAATCGATCCGTCGGTTGTGAGAATTGCCGGATCGCTGAAAAGTGATTCATAACCGGCAAGCTCATCCTGTATTTTTTCTCTATCCTCTATGGCCCTTTCTTTTACCGATCGCAGAAAGTCCGCCATGTCTATAGGCAGCACCTCGATACCGAATTTCTGCAGCAATTCACTCTCATTGTCGATTGTCGTCCAGAAGAAATCCACGCGAACACCGACCTGCCCGATATGCATTGAATTCATCGATTTTACAACCGCAACGGAAGATAGGAATCTGTCGACAGTCTTTTGAAACAGCGGATCATCGATCCGGCAGTTCTCACCATAGGTGAAGGGAACACCGAGTTTCACCAGCACCT
>JABGPX010000282.1 GCA_018644745.1 Spirochaetales bacterium | reverse complement strand
CGGAAGTGACTGCAGCAGACGGACCCGGCTCAGGTCGTTGATCAGCCGCCGCGCCATTTTTACCTTTATTTTGGTTAGATGTCTTCGTGTCGTGCCCAGTTTCCGAACAAATGCACCGCGGTTGTTCAGAATCTGATTTAGAGCATCAAACAGCAATCCCCCGGCCAGCGCCCCGACGATGGTTGCGACGATTACGCGGTTCCCGTGCTCCGAGGCAAAGTGCAGCGCTTCAGAAAAGAGTTCGATTGTAAGCGCGAAAAGGAGGGCACCCGCTCCGAAAGCCATCAACGCAGATGTAATTTTTCTAGATGGTTTTAAGAGGAGGCCAAGGAGCGCGCCGAGAGGAAGAGAGACAGCGCTAACCAGCCCCCAAAAAAAAGCGGTCTTTATTACATCGAGGGGCATATTCATCAATGCTGCGCCTTTGCATCTGCGGCTTGCAGGAAACTGCCTTGAACCGTGTGAGGGCCTTCATAATCATGTCCTTCGTAGCTCATTCTGCATGAGGCTACCCACATCTGCAGTTCGGTTTTCATCGTCTGTATGCGCTCCAAATGCTTCGCTGCCAGATTGCTTGTCTCTGCCGGATCGTCATGCAGGTGGAACAGCTCATCGTCCTCCGTGGACTCACCCAGGTTTGTGCAGAGCTTGAAATCGCCCTTGATTAAGGCGGTGCGCGGATCCCTGAGGATATTTGCGAAGGGAATGGAGGTGGAGCGCTGATGCATCCGTCCCTGTAATAAGCCAAGTATGCTCTCGCCATCTAAATGACGATCAGCCGTATAGTCGTACGTGATCATTTCACATACCGTGGGCAGGTAATCCAAGGTCGAGCAGGGCATATGGACGGTCTGGCCCGCTTCGACGACGGTCGGCCAGACGACTACCGCCGGCACACACACTCCGCCGTTGTAGAGAAAGCGTTTGCGGCCACGCAGGCCGCCGGTTTTGCCGCAGAAGGCTCCGTCGTATGCGTCGTATACAGGATTTGGGCTGCCCGTGCCTTCCGGTCCGTTGTCGGAGCAGAACCAGATTAGCGTATTCGTGTCGACACCCAGGTCCAGAAGTTCTTTGCGTAACCGTCCGATTTGTTCATCCATTGCGGTAACGCAGCCGTAGTAGTGCTGTTCGCCCTCGGTGCAGTCCGGGTACATGGCCAGGTAATCAGGGCCTGCCACCACTGGGCTGTGCGGGGTATGGAACCAGATAGTAGCCATAAAAGGTGTGTCATCGGCGACGGCTTTGCGAATGAACGGAAGCGCGCGATCCATGATCACCCGGGAATCATCGCCTTCCAGGTTATCTGTAACTTTTCTTCTATTATGCCAATAGGGCGAGTCGTGTTCTTTGAATCGTCCACTGGCCGGATTCCAAGTGGGGCAGGAAATTTCCGTGGCGAACGTTTCGTCGTAGTCTCGTTCCCAAGGCGGGGCGTAATCTGCTTCCGGATGTGTATGTCGGGGCGATTCAGTCTTGCTCATAGAACCCAGGTGCCATTTCCCAAAGTGACCGGTGGCATAACCTTTGGTTTTGCAAATACGCGCCAGGGTTATCTCTTGTTCCGGAATGCAGCCAACGTTCACATCCATCATACCGAAACGCATATAGTGCCGACCTGTCAGGCAGGTGGCACGGGTGGGCCCGCACACCGGTCCGATGGAGTAGAAGCGGGTAAACCGTATGCCGTCGTCGGACATGGCATCCAGATTCGGCGTTTTGATGATGCGGTTCCCGTTGAAGCCGGTATCACCATAGCCGAGGTCATCAGCCATGAGAAAGATGATATTTGGAGGGCGTGATGAGTGATCGGCACGGACTTGCATCATGATTACCTCTCGCACAGTATAACCCAATCAAATGCAATTCATAACTATAGGGTAATCCCTTTCAGAATCGGGTTTTTTTACCTTTGATTTCTCAGGAAACTCACTATCTCCTCAAGGCCAGGTTCGTAGCCACTCACTGTTGCGACACTTAATGTTGGCACGGCGTACAAAGGAGGAACATACTCTCCCCCTGGCTCATATTTTCCAGTCTCTCGGAATATGGCCACTCTCTTGTCGCCGTGATACAACTCCCGATTGGGGTTTGCCAGTCCTCGCTCCAAGTGACGCTTTGCACTCAGCTCGGCGCTCAAATCGCACACAAGAATATACGCATGAGCGATCTGGATTATCCTCGGTATTACCAAGTCCCACAGTTTGTGTTGAAAGGCTGCTTCGATTGTGACTGAGACCTTTCCCTTGAGCAATGTTAAAATCGTATCAAAGAAGACCTCATTTACAATTCCGTTTGTTTCCTTTGGCAAGGCGTCATGTTCAACCCCAAATGTGTTGGCGTAGCCCTCCTTGACCTCATCTCTGCTGATTTTGGGCAGATACATTCTTCTCGACAATTCGGAGGTTAGCGTCGTTTTGCCTGAACCAGGCCTGCCGGTTACTATCACGCACTTGGGCTTCTCAATCATGCGGAGCTCCTACTCTTCCCAGTAACTGGCACCCGGCAGGCTGCCATCCATTGTATATCCGCCGTCGATTGCCAGCGCTTGCCCTGTCATATAACGGGAGTCATCAGAAGCAAGAAAGACTGCCCCGCCGGCGATCCATTCAGGTTGCGCGATCTCCCTGAGAGGAATCCGCTCGTATAGCGATTTTTTTACCGCGTCCGTATACATGGGCAAGGTCAACTCGGTGTACGTTGCGCCCGGCTCGATGCAGTTGACGTTGATCTTGTGCGGCGCAAGCTCTGTGGCCAGGGTGCGGCTGAACGCCTCCATGCCGCCTTTTGCCGCTGTGTATGCTCCAGCGGATGGCTCCGAGAGAATCGCGTGGATAGAAGAGATGTTAATGATTTTCCCGCCTTTCTTCTGCTCGATCATTCGTCTGGCAACTTCCCTGCAGCATAAGAAGCAGCTCTTCAGGTTGTTGCGGAGGATTTTGTCCCAATCCTCCTCTCTGGTATCCACGACCGGGGCCTGCAGTATTATGCCGGCGTTATTAACGAGGATATTAATCCCGCCGTATACCTCTATAGTCTTGTTTACCACATTCGCCACGTCTTTTGAAAACCCGACGTCCGCTTTCACCGCGATAGCTTCAGACCCGAAAGATTTTACCTCATCGACAGTTTTTTCAGCCGATTCTTCATCCAGATCCGCAATCACGATCTTGGCGCCTTCTTTTGCGAAAGCATGGGCAATCGCTTTGCCGATGCCGGATGCCCCTCCGGTCACAACTGCAATCCTACCTTCCAGCTTCATCGGGTACCTCCAAACAATACCTGATTATAGTTTTCATTTACTCACACGGCCGCGCACCGGAACTACACCCTAGGCGTCTTGCCCCAGAACGGCTCAAGCCACTTGCGCTCCGCCTCCGCGAGCTCGTTGAAGCACTGCCTGATCTCTCCGGGCGTTGCGCTCGCTGCCGTGGTTGGATCGAGGGCACAGGCCATGTAGGCCTTTTGCAGATTCTGTTCCAGAACCGCGTCTGAGGTGAGAGTTTGCATGTCGCCGATGCCCCTGCACAGCGAGGCCAACTGCACAGGGAGATTGCCGACGTGTTGGGGATGTACACCGGTTCGGTCGGCGATGCACGGTACCTCAACACATGTCTCCTCTGGAAGATTCGGTATCAGCCCGTCATTTTGAACATTGAGATTCATCCTGTACACATTGTCGGTTTCGCTCGCATGCACGATATGCATGCCGTACTCTTCAGAACGGTCGAAATCCATCGGTATCTCTCCATTCAACTGCCGCACAAGTTCTGAATCGTCGCTCCACCTTTTGGATCTCTTCCCGACTTCCACATCCACGGTGCGGACATCCAGGCCGACGGATTTCCTGGCAGGTTCTCTCGGCAGAAAATACGGCAGATACTCGGAGCAATGCTTCGAAGATTCGGTTGTGAAATAACCGAAGGCTTTCAAGAGCTCGAATTGCACCGACCTTTGCTCATAGATTTCAGGTTTCTCGATTGCAGAAAGCAGATCGGGATATACGTCGCGGCCGTCCAGATATTCTACGCGGAGGAACCATGCCATGTGATTCACCCCGGCGGCTATGTAGCGGAATTCCTTGTGGGAGACTCCGAGCCATCGGGCGATGTGCCGGATCCCGCCCTGGATATTATGGCATAGACCAAAGGTTCTCACCCCGGGGTACGCCTTATTTAGGATTCTGGTAAGCATGGCCATCGGATTTACATAATTGATTAGAAAAGCTCCGGGAGAACGTTTTTCAAGATCCGCCGCGATTGCCATCAGTTCCGGCGCGGTCCGCATAGTGCGAAATACGCCCCCGATTCCCGCGGTATCGGCAACGTGCTGCTCTATCCCGTATTTCTGGGGAATAACTATTTCGTGGGCGTACGGATACCCCGAGTAGGCCGGGCCGCCTTGAGCAAATGAAGTGACCACGTAGTCGGCCCCATCCAGGACTCCGTTCCGCCAATCGTCCGCTGCGACGACACGAGTGGGAGCTCTATAGTGCTTTACAATTTTCCTGCAGTACTGTTCCACTGGCGCGAGATTGTGGGGATTTATGTCGACCAGAACAACTTCCACATCTCGAAGCTCTTCAAACGACATAAGATCTGAAAAAGATCGAGCTCCGAATTGTGACCCTGCACCGATAAATACGAGTTTTGCCATACCAGTAGTCCCCTTTTATAAACGTAGTATGCTATCGGCCGCAGCGAGTGGTCAAGATGACGGGATTCGCGCATCACGAAGCCGTACGGGAATCCTCGCGCGGACTCCATGGTAACGGCGGTTTTCACGGATGTCTTCAAACGTTGCCTTTGACATATCGAAGAGATGTCCGTAGCCATAGGCTGTTCTTCACCCGTTCCATCCCTGAGCACATCGATGTCTCGGGTCGGCCGATAGCGGACGTCGTCAAGGATCGAAGTCAGTAACATCGCGCCTTTGAGAACGTACTTCTTTCGGTGCTCCGATTTGCCAGGACGGTAGAGAAACCGCTCGGAGACAAATCGAGATAGTGTCAGGTTGAAATCCTCCTCACAATCTCTGCTCAGATTCAAGAGTCGTGCGCATACCGATACCGGAACATTCTTCGGTAGAGATTTCACTAGAGCACACTCTCGAGATACGGCATCATGACATTCCGAACTCTGCAGATGCCCGCATAGTGAAGGATCTCGTCCGCGCTTGCTTTACGCGCTTGTAGAGCTTCTCGAAGGGCTTCTACCGCAACATAGTTACCGAGTTTGTTCCGATACTTGAAGCAGTCTGCGACTGTCTTGGCAACTGAGTACACACCTACGGTGATACTTTCGATCTCATGTTCCTCGATACCTTCTGAGAATGCTTCACCGGAGAAGGTGACCACCTTGATTGGATGGTTGGCTATTTTTGGAAGACGTGTACCTCGGGGTACGGCGATCCATACCCGACTGGGAGTCAGTGTGGCTATTTCGTGATAGGAAAGCGCTGAAAGTAAACACAGGACGCCTGCATCAACGATCATCTGAGCTTCTACAAGTGAGTGGTGGCTATCCGCTTCGACATCGGGACGGGTATAGATCCCCCGGGCAATTCGCCGTACTTCGCCACTCTCTGCCATACGTTGGACGGTTTTAGAGTCGATCTTATGTTCCGCAAGATCGCTGGATTTGAGGATGGGTGTGAATTTGAATAGCTCAATCAGTCGTTCTCGCTGTGTCTGATCTGTCATGTCATTAAATGTATACAAATATTAATAAGTGTCAACGTTTTATGACAATGCTATTGTGCCCGGCAACACCTCGAAGTTAACGGCTAAGTTCTTGACGATGACTCGCTATGATCCGTCAATCACCAGATTCGCTCCGCACCGAGGTTCTCGATCTGCTTGTCGGGCGTTACTACGGGCACCCGCTCCAGCATGCTTTGGGCGGCAATCATCCGGTCGAACGGATCGCGGTGGGGGCCAGGGAATGTCCCGGCACGAAACGCGTGCAGCGTTGTGATTCCGACCTCCTGGAACCGATCGACCGTCATCCGGTGCTCCCACTCGCTCATGATCCTCTCGCCGGACGGAAGTTTTCCAATACGATACTTCGTGGCGATTTCCCAAGCTGACGCCACGCTGATATAAACCGATGTACCCGGGTCCCCGATGATCGCGCGGGCTCTCGGCGTGAGTCTTTCCGGTCTAGACCACCACCACAGGAGCGAGCAGGTGTCTAAGACCACCTTTATGAATTCCATGGGTCAAGCTCGTCGTCGGGAAGTGGTTCGAAAAATGATTCCGGAACGTCTTCAGGATATCTCCCGGGGATTCGTGGTTGCGGCTGATCAAGGGGCACCAGCTTAGCAAAAGGCTTGCCGGCCTTGGCAACGATGATCTCCTCCCCGGAATGTGCGCGGTCCAGGAGTCTTGAGAAGTGGGTTTTCGCCTCATGCACGTTTACAATGGTCATATAAAAATCATAGTCCACTACATGGACTAAGTCAACCTGATCAGGACTAAATTTGTTTATGAGGCAACAGGCGTAGAAATCAGCAAAGACCTGGGCGCGACTGCCGACAAAATATATGAGATTGATCCGTTCGTCTGTCCCGGGTGCAATGCTCCGGACCTGCTGCTCAAGATCACTCCTCATTCAATTAAAATGAATGTAATATGCCGACTTTTTCCCCTGCAAAACATCAGTTTGCACATGTGTATATACATGTATACACTTGATGTGGTGATCAAAATGAGATATCATTGAATTATGAAAACCATTAACGCCCTCGAGTTCCGCAATCACTTAGGCGCCGTGCTTGATGAACTCGATGAGAAGAGGGAACCGATTCTCGTATCCAAAGGGAGAAAAGTCCGCGCGGTTCTCATCACCCCGGAGGATTTCAAGATACGGTTTGTAGATCGTCAGGCGGAGGATGAGCGAAATCAACTGCTCGCGAAGATACATGATCTTCGGGATACGAGAAGAGGTGATTCC
>JABGPX010000449.1 GCA_018644745.1 Spirochaetales bacterium | reverse complement strand
TGTTGTTAATTTTCTTTTTCGCTGCAACTTTTGTGTCGGCTGTTGATGAGGGACAGAATGAAGAGCCTTCAGCGATTCAAAACGGGCTCATGCAGTTGGGCTTTCAGGTATTCAGAGAGCCTGTCGTAGCACCAGATTTCACATTAGAAAACCTCAATGGCGAAGAGATAACATTGAGTTCACTAAAAGGAAAGGTTGTTCTACTCAATTTCTGGGCCACATGGTGTCCTCCCTGCCGGGCTGAGATGCCTTCGATGCAGGAAATGTATTTGCTCTTAGAAGATGAAAATTTCGAGCTCCTCGCAGTTGATGTGCAGGAACCAAAGAAAACTGTTGCGGATTTCATAGAAAAGAATGGATACACATTTCCGATTCTACTCGATACCAGCGGGAGAACCGGGGCTGTCTATGGTGCGCGCAGCATTCCCACCACCTATATTATCGACGCAGACGGCTTTGCTGTTGGGTTCATAACGGGCAGCAGAGAATGGAATAACGAGGTAGTGTACGAGACGCTTCGCTCGCTACTGCCGAAAGACCTGTAATAGAATATTCATTCTGCTGGAAATTAGCCTAATTTGTTAATTTGACAGGAGGAAGACGCCGTGTTAGCCTAGATATGAATTCAGTACGCGGAGGCGACACATGGCAGATTCCGGAGATACTCTAGCAAAGCGGTTTAAAGACGCGGCGGAAAAATACCCTACAAATATCGCTCAACTCGGTAAAGATGAGAACGAGGAATTTATACCGACAACTTTCCGGGACATGTATGATTCGGTAATACAGCTTGCGTCGCTTCTTGATAACCTTGGGGTTAGTAGAGGAGACCATGTTGGACTGATCTCAGACAACCGGACAGAGTGGCTGATTTCAGATCTTGCCTTGCTCTGTCTCGGCGCCGTAGATGTTCCCCGCGGCTCGGACTCCACCGCCGATGAGCTAGTATATATTTTGGATCATGCTGACTGCAAAATATCCTTTGTTGAAAATGACGCACAAATAGAAAAAATATTATCGGAAAAGGCCAATCTCCCGCAATTAGAGCTGCTCATCTCCTTCGAACCTCACGACGTGAAATCATCAGACGGTGTAAAGATACTTTGTCTCTCCGATATGCTAGAAGACGCAATTCTCAGCCCTGAGGCAGTTGATCATATCGAAAAAGAGATAGAGAAAGGAACTCCTGAAGAGCTTGTAACAATAATCTACACGTCCGGAACAACCGGCGAGCCGAAAGGCGTAATGCTCAATAACCGGAATTATACATTTCAGCTCGAAAGGATTTACGACCATATACATATCACCTCCGGGTCGCGATACCTGAGCGTTCTTCCGGCGTGGCACTCTTTTGAGAGAGTTGTCGACTATGTCATTATAAATATTGGCGCTACCATCGCTTACTCAAAACCGATAGGACCGATTCTTAAAGCGGACATGCTCAAAGTCCGGCCTCAGTGGACAGCAGCGGTACCGAGACTTTGGGAAGGAATTAGAGCCGGCGTATACCGAAATGTGCACGAAGCAGGGGGAGCAAAAAAAATCCTCTTCAATTTTTTTGTGGCTGTGGGTTCAGCTTATTCGAAGCTTAGAAACAGAGCCTTCGGGATGGCGCCAAAGTACCGGAAGCCTATCTGGGGACTCGGTTTTATTACCGCAATAATCCCTTTACTCCTGATTGCTCCGCTCAACGCTCTCGGGCAGCTGCTGGTCTTCAGCAAACTGAAAAACAAGCTGCTCGGCGGCCGATTCATCGCGGCAATTTCGGGGGGAGGTGCTCTTCCACCCTACGTCGATAGTTTTTTTCAAGCGGCCGGCATAAAGCTTCTCGAAGGATACGGATTGACCGAAACCGGTCCGGTCCTGTCGACACGGCTCCAGGATCGTCCGGTAGTCGGCACAGTAGGACCGCTTCTCCCGGATATTGAATCGAGAGTTGTGGGTGAAAACGATGAGGTACTACCTCCTGGGAAAAAAGGTGTTTTGTTCGTGAAAAGTGAGCAGATAATGCAGGGATACTACAAAAGGGAAGAAGCCACCAAAGAGGTTTTAAACGACGGCTGGCTTGATACAGGTGATATTGTCATCTTCACTCACAGCGGCGAACTTAAGATAATTGGCCGCGCAAAAGAAACAGTTGTTCTTCTTGGGGGAGAAAATATCGAGCCGACACCTATTGAAGACAAATTGAAGCAATCTGATGCAATAGATCAGGTCATGGTGGTAGGACAGGATCAGAAATTCCTCGCGGCATTTATCGTTCCGAATGAAGAATTTCTCGAACAATTCACCAAGGAACGAAACTTGAGTTATGTCGATCGGCAAGATCTGCTCGATCACACGGAAGTTCAGGATTACTATCATAGTGAAATAGGGCGGCTTGTCGGAGCAAAAACCGGCTTTAAAGCATTTGAAAGGATTTTCAGATTCAAGCTGCTTACTGAGGAGTTCACGTTGGGCAGAGAGCTGACCCACACTCTCAAGGTCAGACGAAATGTGGTAAACGAAAAATACGCAAAGGAGCTAAAAGAGTTCTTTGCTTGAGAAAAATGCTTCTTTGCGGCTTTTCTCGCCCGACATGGTCGGAGAGTTTGTTTCACGACCAAATCGATTCATCGCCGAAGTTCACGTCGCCGGAAAAACCATGCATGCTCACTGTCCAAATCCCGGCAGGATGCGAGAACTCCTTCTTCCAGGTACCCGAGTCTATCTCGAGGATTCAACTTCTCCAGGGAGGAAAACCTCTTGCACTCTGGTTGCGGCTGAGCATGGCGGACACATCGTGCCACTGCACACCTCCCGCACAAACCAGATCGCTCGCGAACTGATTCTTCCGCGGCTGTTTGAGGTTGAGTCGACATTCAGGCATGAAGTAACCTATGGGTCCTCCCGTTTAGACTTCGCGGTGGATACGTCTGAGGGAACCACGTTGATCGAGGTGAAGTCGTGTTCTCTCTGCGAACACGGGGTAGCTATGTTTCCGGACGCGCCTACTACTCGGGGAATTAAGCATCTCAACGAAATAAACAATATTGTTACCAAGGGAGATTACGACGGAGCGGTTATTCTGCATGGGATCGTGCTTTTTGTTATTGGTTATCCCGATCCCCGGTGCTTTGTACCCAATGTGCATACCGATCCGGATTTTGCAATTTCGTTAAAAAAAATATCTGCGAAAACTGAAATACGGGCATGCGCGACCTCTACAAGTCCGGACGGGTATATCACTGTAACAGATGCCGAGGTGCCAATCGATTATTCGCCTGTTGCTTTAGCTGAAAAAGACGGTGGAGTTTATCTGCTGATACTTCATCTCAAAAAAGAACAGGTGATTTCTACCGGTGCATTAGGAAATTCAGTTTACCGCCCTGGATGGTATGTTTACGCCGGATCAGCCGCAAGAGGTCTCTCTCAGCGATTGGCGCGGCATGTCAGGAAAAGCAAAAAAATACACTGGCATATAGATTATCTCTCATCGCAGACTGACACAATTACTACTATACCGATACGAACAGACAATGACCTCGAGTGCGGATTAGCCGAATCCGTCAGGATAGCAGGAGGAATCGGGATACCGCATTTTGGATCGAGTGACTGCCGGTGTCCGAGCCATCTCTTCTATTACAGCAGGGATCCATGGACAGCGCGGGGATTTGTTAAGACGGTTTTTTCTTTCAGGCACCGAGAAGGACTTGATGGTTATCTCAACCCTTCTTTCTCGCGCCTAAAACGCTGATCATGTAGAGCTCGATGTACCGCTTCAATGCGTCGCGTTTTTTAATCTGATCAAACGCATGATTTTCTGCCAGACTTTCGGCCATATTACGAATTCTGTCCGCGTCCGGGGGCTTGAAAAGAAAGCCTCGTTTCAATTTCCGAAGAAAATCGCGGACTAGAGAGTTCACATCCTCTACCAGATTTGCTTTGGCCTGAGGATCGAACAAAGGATTCCATTTCTCGACAAGTGCACCCATACCATCCTCTATTGAGGTGTTACCGATGAACTGGAGCTTGAGACTCGCCATCGCGTTTTGCAGCGCTTGAGCTTGAGCACGCGCGCTTTTAGCGGGACTTCCGGGTGAGCTCGGGATTACCGCTTCGCTTTCCTTGAATGATTTCCGAGACGGAGGCGGCTGGGCACCGAGGAGCTTTACACCCGATGCTGAGACCGGGAAATCGATCTTCTTTTTCTTTTTTGACTGACTCTTGGGCTGTCTCATCTGAGCGCCGGTTAAGAATCGCTTGAGAAACCCAAATATTCTGTTTACCACCGGCATGGTTTTCCAAATCGGCAGACTCATCTTTGCCTGAGAAAACAGCTCGCGGCGGTTCAAGCGCAGAATCTCATCAATCGGAAGCAGCTTGGCGCGGCTCTCATCCAGAATTCGGCTGATCTCCTGATTCACGTCGTATCGTGGTTTTGATTCCTGCAGAGTAAGGTAGAGCATCTCATAGCTCAATAATCCAGATAGAAGAGGATCATCACTCCTCACCTTCTTCTCCAGGCGAGCATTAAATGCGTCATCGCTCTTCATTTCATCGGTTTTTTTAATATTCTCTATGTTACTCTTAAATTCCTCAAGAAATACACCTCGATACTCTTTCGATGCGTCCTGAAGTTTTTTAACGGTTAATGGCAGGATTACTTCCTTAGCGACAAAATACTCTTTCCGGTCAGCTGACTTGAGCCTGAAAATTTCCGGAATTGATGCTCCTTCAATCGGTTTTGTTTTTTCCTCGATATATTTATGCATCTGCTCTCTCGAATATTTCCGGGTTAGGAGGAGCCCCTGCTTGTCTTTAAACGATGAAATATCAGAAACCGTGAAGTAATACGGCGTCTGTCTCATGCGCTGATCCAAAATTTTCAGCGTTGCTTCGATATCCTTTTCTTTCTGTATCAGCCCTTTGTAATAGACATTATAAAATCCGAGCAAATATGCTGCCTGACAATGGCTGTGCTCTTTCTCCAATTTATTCGTTTTCTCGCGGTATTCTCTGATAATCGCGTTTGCCAAATGGGTCCAAAAGCTAAACGAAAACTCTGTAGGATTGTGAATTGTCTCCAGAGCCTGAGTTCGCTGGGTAATGATGCTGTTTATCATATCCTTGAGGACTTGTTCTTTTGATTTGAAAACTCCGCGCAGCTTACTGAGCATATAGAACGCATTACGTTGAGTATTCAGGTACAACCGTACCTTCTCAACGCAGAGCTCCATAAGCCGATTTCCAATTATGTCGGAAGGAGTAAGAATGTTGTTGATGCCTTGAGGAAAGCTCAACCGCAAGAGCCGCGAGCCGCCTTCCTTCGCGTTTCCAAGAACTTGTACAAAATCGGCTTTGATATCCACGGAGTCCACATTGTCTGAGGGAATCTTGATCTGAAATGTGTTTTCATTTGGAAAGGGGATCTCAGGATCCTCGGCGATTTCCTTGTATTTCTTCTTAACCAGTTCTGGAAAAAACTCCGGGTAAACAACGCTGCTAATCCGCCCCTGATCATAGACCAGAGCACATTTCTTCTCTTCTGCGAGATCGTCAAGATGGGAGGAAAGCTGAATCTCAGTATCGGAAGTAAGAGCCGCAAGAGAAGGAATGTCAGCTTTTTTTTGTTCGGCGTACTTCTGAGAAAAAGCCACCAATTCTTGATATGCAAGAACCTGGCTCTTTTTTCGAAGTGAAAAAATTCTTACCAGAGATAGTACGTCCTTCTTTGTTGCCATTTCTCCTCACGATACAGAGCATATTTTCCGGGCCGCTCACTTAGCTACTATAAGTATCGGTTCAAAATCCGATCAATCTAATGTTAGGTACATAATGAGAAGGAAAATTAAGAATCCGACTAGTCCGACGGTAATAAGCCCATAAGCCCAGCCAGGTAGAGCCGAACGGCTCGCAGATTTTTCTTCGGTCTCAAATCCGTATACTTTATTCCGCTTTTTAATATCGGCCTCTAGCATGCCCGCATCTGCTGTATTCACCGCCGCAAGAGTATCATTCAGGAATCCGCAGGAAGGGCAACCGTCTAAGAAAAGATCCGATCTACCCGAAAAGGCGCACTCAGGGCACTTTACAGCATCAAAACGCTTGCCGCAGGAAGGACAACTGGTAGCCTTGAGAGCTACTGGATCTCCACAATTTTCACAATAAAAGCTAGGTTCCTTCACTTATATACTCCTGGGCCCACCTGCATGCTGCCTCAATCATTGATGTCGAGAACGCGGAGAGGGAATCTCGTGCTAGTACAGAGTCTCTTACCTCTATTTGCTGATAGTATACCCCATCCCCCTCGGGTAATGGTAGCACATAAGGCTCCTTTCCCGCTGGAAAAATCTCTACAGATTCACCAATAGGGACCTGGGCCCGAATCGTGGCTTCTCTACAGGCAATATCCAGGGACAGCAACGTGCCGCCTGGCAGAGCGCCTTCACGCGCTATGCAGCCGAACTCCCGAAACCAGAAAAAAAGGTTACTACCGGCAGACCTGGAATGATCATCAATCGCCGTGCCCAAGCCATAGACGGGAGGAGCGGCTTTAAATCCTGACGGAATTCCAGCCAAACCGCATAGAAAAAAAGCGATTTCCGCATTCGACAACGTCTTTGACATTACCATCTCTATCCCGCCGACATCGCCGAATTGCCGCTCGTGTATTATACGCCGAATCTCAAGTATCACGGGATGATAAAGCAGTGGAAATGAAATAAATACCCGCCCACCGGAAACCTTTTCCAAAAGTTGTGGTGAGCGCAGAACAGATTCCAGACTGCACAATATATAGGCTCCGGTTTCAAGAAAGTCATCGAAGCAGTCCGCCTCAGATGTGCTCGGATTCACCACTTCCGCGCTGCCGGTGAAGTCGATGAGCACGGGTCCTTCAACTTGCTCAATCAATTCCAGCAATTTGCCATTCGGCGGGATAATACCCTCCACAACCCCGGAATGCATGTTCCAGTAGTC